>JAADFU010000147.1:2500-67386 GCA_013152715.1 Calditrichota bacterium | reverse complement strand
TATTTTTCACCGATGTCATCCCAGTAGCGTTCCTTCTCTTTTCTCTTCACGGACAGAAAATGGAATTGTCCCCCGCCGCCAGCGTAAAGATACATGCCGCTGCTCAATTTAAAATGAAATGAACCGGAAATTGCCGGGAAAATATTTCGCAAGCTGGTCTGATACATGATTTTTTCGGTCGTAGAATCTGTGGGGGCACCAGGCCACATGCGGACGCTGTCTTGCAACAACTGGTAAAAATTTTGGTTGTAACTCACGTCAATCTGGAATCCGGGGATGTACGCCTCCAGCGAATAGCGAAAAAAAGCTCTGCCTCCGAAGCCATTGGCAATGCCGCTTTTGGCATAGCCGCCGTGAACGCCAAGCGAATAAATCGGATATTCCACAGCCGACGCCGAAGTTATTTGCAAGAAAAAGAACAAAGAAATGAATAAACTGATAGCTATTTTTGATCGCATGAATTGTCCTCGCGTTTAATTTCAAAAAGGAGCAATTTTTTTGACAATTTGATTCACCGCCCCATCGGCAAGCGAAGAAATCGCTTTTTGAATCAACACGTCCGCCGTGGCAGGTGTGTGCGGCGCTTTTATTTTTCTCTTTTGCGAGCCGGAAAGATATCTGACAAATTTTCCCGGGCTGGAAATCCACTCAGCCGAATCTTTCGCTCTTTGCGTCCGGCTGTCGCTGAAAATGATTTCGCCGGTCTCCACATTGATCAAACGGTAGCTCAATTGCACCGCCACTTCACGGCGCTTCTCGAATTGCGTGTAATTGAAAGGAACCTTGCGTTTGCGCTGCACGCCTTTTTTGTCGCGGTACTTTTGCTCGTAATAGCCGGTGAGCGTTCTTCTTTTGGGCGCCGTGACTTTGTTGCTGAGCAGGGTCACGCTCCCCACAGCGATCGTGTTTACGCCGCTCAATTTGCCGACTTCCACTGCCTTTTCCTCGTCAATGACGCCCGTCTGCGACAAAGCCTGCTCTTCCAAAATGCGCTGCAAATTCTCGCGATCAACCAATTCGACAAATTGTCCTTTTTTCCGGAAAACTTCCGCAATCAAAGCGTCCGTCGCTGTTCGGGCAAATTTCGCGTCTAATTTCGCAGCAGTGAAAGGCAAAATCGCCAGCCGTACAGTGAGTTTATTCCTGCTCTGCCGGGAGAGATCTGCAGCCTGCGGAAAATCAGGCCGAAAAGACAACGACTTCTCCGCGTGTTCCAGCGCCGCTTTGTAGTTGCCGGCGTCAAAAAGTCCTTTTGCTTTGTCAAAATATTGCAGCGCCAGCCGGCGTTTCAAATCCTCGATGCGCTGTGTCGCGTCGAGGAAATCGGGCACCAGTTCTGCCGTACGTTCAAATTGCTGCAACGCATCTTGCAATCGTCCGGCACTCGCCAATTGCGCGCCTTTACGGTAGGCTTTTTCCGCGAGATTCTTATTGATGCGCTCGACGAACTGATCCGAATCTTTGAAATGCGGGATTAGCGATTGACATTTTTGAAAAATTTCCAGCGCTGCTTCCTCGTCACCACTATTGAATTTTTTCACCGCGTTGGCGTACAATTCATCTGCCTGGTTAAATTTTGACTGGTCGCGCTTTGATTGTAAATAATCCAAATCCTGCTTGGTGGGAAATTCCGTGTCGTAAATTTGCGCCACCTGAGACAGCACACGAAAAGCGCGTTCCGAGACCCGAACCACGCGCATCCAGTCGTTCATTTTTTCGTAATGGCGGATTTTCTGCTGACTCTGCTTAAAGTAACCGCGGGCGGACTGATTCAAAATTTTCAGTACGCCTTCATCGTGCGGATGTGATTTTAAATGAGTCAAACTGTACTCAATCGCCAGATCGTAGCGGTGATCCCGATTAGCGCGAATGGCTTTCATTTTGTAAGGCGCGCAACTGAAGAAGATTGAAGTTAACAGAAGAAGGATGAAAAAAAGACGTATTCGGCTCATAACAATTGCCTCCCTTAAAAATCAGATGAGGGGAAAACCGTTTTTTAGCGGGACAAATAATTTTTGGTCATAAAAAAAGTACCAAACAATTGGTACTTTTTTCATTTCCACATTCACTCCGAAGCCCGTCCAAAAAATTACACAACTTTCGTCACTCTGCCCGAGCGCAAACAGCGCGTGCAGACATTAGCGTGCCTCACGGTTCCGTTATCCATAATTTTCATTTTATGTATATTCGGATTGAACCGGCGCTTGTTCAAATTGTGGGCATGACTCACATGATTTCCGACCTGTGGCTTCTTTCCACAAATGTCACATTGCTTCGCCATAACTTCTCCTTACAATATCTCAAATCAATAAATATTACCGATTGTAATTTGCACAAACGCAATTATACGGAATTTTATTTTAAAATGCAAGAAAAAAAATTAGGAATTTAACGTATTTTCAATTTTTAAAATTTAAAAATTGCGGGTGCTTTGCGGTACCTTTTCTGATATTTTTTCAAAATATTTCCAGGCAGGCGTTAGCAAAAATACTGCTTGACTTTTTAATTGATTATTTCTATATTTTCCTAAATTCTTTCCGAAAAAATTATCAGAAAGGAACTCCTCATGAAAAGAATTTCTATCCTTTTGGTGACCCTCTTTATTATTTTCGCAAATCAGACAGTTGTAGGACAAACATTTTACCCCGAGGAAAATAGCGGAAGTTTCTACGGCGCGTTCGGAATGACGGTGATTGACGATCAATCGTACATCACTATCAATCTCGCTCCGGACATCGCGTTGGGAAAATTCGGCGTCGGGTTGAATATCAATTTGCTGTACAACACACAAAATGGCGCCATTCGCGCTGCTGACTGGGATGAAGATTACGACTGGCTGCGGTTGATTCGCTATCTGCGCTACGGCAGGAAGGGCGACAATTTTTACACAAAAATCGGCACCCTCGACGCGGCTCGGTTAGGTCACGGTTTTCTCATGAATTATTACACCAATGCCGCCAGCTACGATGAGCGAAAAATTGGGCTGGCGCTGGATATTGACTTCGGAACTTACGGCTTTGAATCTGTGACAAGCAATTTAGGCAGGTTGGAAATTATCGGCGGCAGGGCATTTGTGCGACCATTGCGCCCTGTGATCGACATTCCGATAATCAAAAATTTAACATTCGGCGCCACTTTCATCTCTGATACCGATCCTGACAAATCCCGCAGTTCGGATGACAGTTTCAATGCCTTCGGTTTCGATGTCGAATTGCCGCTGATCAATTTTGAAATGTTCAAAACCTACACCTATTTCGACTGGGCGAAATTGGATACTTTCGGTTCCGGAACAGCTTTCGGCATTGCCGCCGATTGGCACATTTTTCCGGGCATCGCGGAAGTCACTGCCCGATTGGAACGAAGAATGTTAGGCAAGGAATTTGTGCCATCCTATTTTGATGCCTTTTACGAAGTACAGCGTTTTCAGCCAGGCACAGGATATCGCAAGAGCCAATCCCTGGCGCTGGTTCAGGAAGAAACCAAGGGCGTGTTCGGCGAACTCGCGGGACACATCTTGAATACCATTCGTCTGGTCGGAAATTATCAGCGGCTGGACGACACTCCCAACAGCGGCGCGCTTCATTTAGCTGCGGAGACTAAAGAAAATGTTCCCATGATTGCCATTCAAGCGACGTACGACAAAATGGGAATTGAAAAAGGGAAAGATATTTTCACGCTGAACGATCGCTCCATCGCCAGAGTCGGTATCGGCTACAAAATCAAACCATACTTGATCATGTTTCTCGATTATTATTACACATTCCAATTTGACGAAGTTCAGGGCAAGTACAAAGTTCAGGAGCGATTCTCTCCGCGAGTGGCGTTTGCCTACAATTTTGGTTTGTAAAATTATCTTCCACAGGCGCCCGGGATGGTCAATCACCGGGCGTCTTTTTGAATGGATTATGATTCGGACAAAATAAATTTTTTTCTCGTGTCATGTCTGTCAAGCCCAAAACAGCCTATCTCTTTCGCCCAATTCTTGATTTTTTGCTGCCACGTTTCTGCTTGATGTGCCGAAATTGCATTGAAACGGACGAATTGGTTTGCGAGCATTGTCTTCAGCAGTTTCCGGCCGCAGGAACGGGCGAGGTCATCACGGAATGCGTGAAAAATTCTCTGCAGTCAGACATCGGTTTTGACAACGCGTTTTCACTCTGGGCATTTGACGAGAACGTGCAAAATCTCATTCATTATTTCAAATACAGCGAATATTGGCGGTTGGCAAAGCCGATCGCCCGTTTCATGTCCGTAAAATTACGTCAGCTCAATTTTAGTCCGGCGAACTCGCTTCTCATTCCAGTGCCGTTGCACAAAACACGCCAGCGCGAGCGAGGTTACAACCAATCCGAAATGATCTGCCGATTTATTCGCGAAAAAACTGCAATCCCGTTTGACAATTCGATATTGCAGCGCATTCGTTACACGCAGACGCAGACTGAACTGGGACCAAAGGAAAGAGTCAAAAATGTCAGCGGCGCTTTTTGTGTTCGATCATCGGAGCCGTTGTCCGGAAAAACGATCATTCTCATCGACGATGTGTTGACGACGGGTGCGACGATGAATGCCTGCGCCAAGGAATTACGGAAATTGGCGCCAGAAGCAATTTACGTCTTCACCGTTGCCAAAGCCTGATTTTTTCAATTTCATCCGAAAGCGAGCGGATTTATTTTGCGCCCAAAGTTATTATTTTTATTTTTGAAAATATTAATATGAACGACAAGTTGAAAATTTTCGCTCAGAGCATTGAAGAAAAATAATAAAAATCTTACGACTTAATTCCGGTGCCAAAAGGAAATTTAGGCGTTAGCCTTTTAAAATCAGTGAATTAGGGTTTTAGGTTTTATGGTAACTGATCATTCGCATTATTATTCTTTTCCCGCAATGCGCACTGCTAACTCCTCAGAGAATTTTCTTGACATTTACCGTTTTTTTTCTTATAATATACGTCAATTTTTATTGTCCGCGAACCATCATTAAAATTTGTAGCGATGGAACGAACGACGTGAAGTAATGAGATGAATTTTTGAACAGGAGTGCGAAATGTTAGTAACGAACAAAGAAATTCAGGCAGCGGCACAAAAAGGAAAATACGCGATAGGCGCTTTTAATACCAGCAACATTGAAATTACGCAAGCGATTATCGAAGCTCACGAAGAAATGAATGCGCCGGTGATTGTCGCCACTTCCACCAGCGCGATAAAATACAGCGGCATCGACGTGCTTTCTTCTATTGTGCGTATCATGGCTCAAAAAGCAAAAATTCCCGTGAGTCTGCACTTGGATCACGGCACGGATTATGACTTAATTGTTGGCTGTGTTCGAAACGGCTGGACGTCAATTATGATCGACGGTTCTCACGCGCCATTTGACGAAAATGTTGCCCTTACCCGAGAAATTGTCAAAATTTGCCATGCCGTCGGAATTTCTGTCGAGGCGGAATTGGGACGACTGGGCGGGATTGAAGATAACATTTCTGTCGATGAAAAAGACGCGCGGTTGACGAACCCTGATGAAGCAGTACGATTTATTAAAGAGACCGAATGCGACACATTAGCTATTGCCATCGGAACTTCGCATGGCGCTTACAAGTTTAAGGGAGAAGCAAAACTAGCATTTGATCGGTTGAAAGAAATTCGCGATCGAGTGAATGTGCCGCTCGTTTTGCACGGCGCTTCCAGCGTCATCCCGGAAGTGCTGGAAAAAGCGAATAAATACGGTGCGAATTTAGGCGCCGCCAAAGGCGTTCCTGCGGAAGATATCAAAAAAGCGATCTCGCTGGGAATTACCAAAGTGAATATCGACACAGATTTGCGACTGGCGTTCACGGCGGGCGTACGCGAGATTTTGACGGAAAAACCAGAAATTTTTGATCCGCGCAAAATCGTTGGCGCCGGACGTTCTTATATCAAAGAAATCGTGAAAAACAAAATTAAAATACTAGGAAGTGCAAATAAAGCGTGACTTTAATGAGAGTTTAGAAGGAGATGAATTATGGCAGTCAAAGTTGGAATTAATGGATTTGGTCGAATCGGACGATTAGTCTTTCGTGAATTATTAACAAGAGAAAAATTTGAAGTTGTCCACATCAACGATATTACCGACGCAAAAACATTAGCGCATTTGTTGAAATATGACTCTGTTCATGGAAAATTTAATGGCGAAGTGAAAGCCACAGACGATGCGATAATCGTGAACGGCAAAACCATCAAAGTTTCTGCAATCAGGAATCCGGCGGAGCTTCCCTGGAAAGAAATCGGCGTGGAAGCGGTTGTCGAGTCCACCGGCGTTTTCCGCAAACGCGATGAAGTTGCCAGACATTTGCAAGCTGGCGCCAAAAAAGTTGTTTTGACTGTTCCGGCAAAAGACGAAATTGACGCCACAATTGTGCTCGGCGTTAACGATAGTCATTTAAAAGACGAACACCAGATTGTTTCCAATGCATCGTGCACCACAAATTGTCTGGCCCCCATAGTCAAAGTTCTCAACGACAAATTTGGCATAGTGCGCGGCTTAATGACAACGGTGCACGCTTACACAAATGACCAAAGAATTTTGGATTTGCCGCACAAAGACCTGCGTCGCGCCCGCGCCGCCGGCATGTCCATCATTCCGACGACAACCGGTGCGGCAAAAGCCGTAGGCAAGGTCATTCCTGAACTGGACGGAAAATTGAACGGCATGTCCATGCGCGTTCCCACGGCGGACGGTTCAGTAGTAGATCTGGTCGCAGAGCTCAAAACTTCAGCCACGGTAGAAGAAATCAATGCTGCCATGAAAACGGCGGCGGAAGGCGAGCTAAATGGTTTATTAGAATACAGCGAGGAACCGCTGGTTTCTGTCGATATAATTGGCAATCGTCATTCCAGCATTTTCGACGCGCAATCGACTCTTGTCATGGGCGGCAACATGGTGAAAGTTATCTCCTGGTACGACAATGAGTGGGGCTATTCCAATCGCGTCGTAGATTTGTTGGCAAAAATGTTTTAAATCACTGAAAATCATTTAATAAAAATAGATTGAGCGCTGGAATGCGAAAAATATATATTGCCGGCAACTGGAAGATGAACAAGACAAAAACAGAAGCGGTTGCCTTTGCACGTGAGTTGAAAGATAAGATTCTGTCATTCGATAAAACCGAAATAATAGTTTGCCCCAGTTTTATTTCATTGTCTCCGGTCGCTGATATTCTGCAGGAGAGCAAAGCAAATGTGGGCGCGCAGAATGTTCATTGGGAAATTTCCGGAGCCTATACCGGCGAAGTTTCCGCAGAAATGATCGAAAGCGCTGGCTGCCAGTATGTGATCATCGGTCATTCTGAACGGCGCCAATATTTCGGCGAAACCGATGATACCGTGAACAAAAAAATCAAACGCGTCTTGCAGACCTGCTGTCTGACTCCCATCGTCTGCGTCGGCGAGACCCTGGAACAACGGAAATCCGGCAAAATGCAGGATGTCGTTTCGACTCAAATCAAAAACGGGTTAGCCGGGCTGAACGCGTCGCAGATGGAGCGAATACTTATCGCTTATGAGCCAGTCTGGGCAATCGGCACCGGAATGACAGCGACTCCGGAGCAGGCAGAAGAAGTGCATGCATTTATTCGGCAATTGATCAAATCGATTTTTGATGAAAATACGGCGGAAAACGTAGCTATTTTGTACGGCGGTAGCGCGAAACCGAACAATATCGAATCTCTTTTGAAACAAAACAATATCGACGGCGGTTTAATTGGTGGCGCCAGTCTCAAAGTTGATTCTTTTGTTCAGATGATCGAGATCGCGGAGAATATGGGAAATTAATTTTCGAGGTAAAGATGGAAACTTTTTTAATTGTTATTCATTTTATTGTATCAGTGCTGCTCATGATCGTCATTTTGTTGCAATCCAGTAAAGGCGGCGGAATGGCCGGTGTGTTCGGCGGCGGGGGCGGTGGCATGGGAACGGTTTTCGGAGGCCGCGGCGCCGCATCTTTCTTACAAAAAGCGACAACTGTACTCGCAGCCGTCTTTTTAGGATTAGCCTTGTTAGTGAGCTACATGGATAAAGGCAAACCCGTGGATCAGAACGTTGTCGCCGAGGAAATGGAGCGTCAACGCGCTTCGTCTCCGGCAGCGATTTTACCGACAGTGACTAATCAAAATCCGGCAAACGCAACTTTGCCAATGCAGCCGCCGGTGAAACAGGATACAGGAAAATAAGCTATTTTGAACCTGGCTGCCGAAGTGGTGGAATTGGCAGACACGCTATCTTGAGGGGGTAGTGCCCACCGGGTGTGCGGGTTCGAATCCCGCCTTCGGCACAATTATTAGTAAACCACGTAGTACGAATAAACAAGGAGATTTTTTCCATGCAGAAAAAATTTTTCTGTGCGCTGGTCAGTTTTCTCTTCTCTCTGATGATTGTTTTATCTCTGCAAGCTCAGGACCCACAACTCCAGCGACAGTACGACCAAAAAGTCGCAAAAGCGAAACAAATTCGCGATCAAATGAATCAGGAGGGCATCAGCAAAGCCCAATACGATGATTTGAAAGTGGAATTTGATAAGCTGAATGCAGAGATAAAATCATTGCGCGAAAAACTTATGTCCCAGGCGGATGTCAAAAAGCAAAAAAATATTGCTAAACAGGCCTACAACAACGGGAACGCTTTTCTGAAACAAGGCGATGCCGGAAAAGCCCTTGTCGCCTATGATAAAGCCATCAAATATGATCCGGAATATGTGCAAGCATATTACGGAAAAGGAGTGGCATTGGTAAAATTGCGGCGCTACAATGAGGCTTTGGCCGCCTATAATAAGGCCGTCGAAACCAACCCGCTTTATTCCCACGCCTGGTTAGCACTGGCAAAATTATATCGCAATATGGATCGGTTCGACGAGGCATTGACCGCGTGCCTTCAAGCGATTGACGCGGATTCTTCTTCGTCAAAAAATTATTACGAACTGGGATTTATTTATAACAAACGCAAAGAATACCAGAAAGCAGCGGACGCCTTTGCCCGGGTCACAGAAATCAGCCCGAAAAATTATCGCGCTTACAATGCCATGGGCGTCGCTCTTGACAAAATCGGCAAAACCGATGAAGCAATAGCCTCGTTTAAAAAAGCAGCCGAGATCAAATCCAATTACTACGAAGCCTATTATCGCATGGCTTCTTTGTTTAACAAATTGGGACGCCACAAAGAAGCGCTGCAAGCCGCCAAAAGCTGTCTAAAGTACAAGAGAAACTATGCGCCTGCTGCCTTTGAAGCCGGTTGGGCTCTTGAAAAAATTGGCAATTTCGGCGAAGCGGTTAAATTTTATCGAATCGCCGCTAAAAGCCGCAACTGGAGAAAATCGGCGCAATATCAGATTGACATGATCAAGCGCAAACAGGGTAAATAACGCTTTATTTATTAATTCAGAAGCCCTTGCCTGAATTCAGTGTAAGGGCTTTTTTTGTATTTTTAAAGTCTTCAAATCATTTTGCTACTTACTCATATCAAACTTCAAACTGCCATGAAAGAGATGCTTGAAAAACTTTACCATCTGATTACGAAAAATATCTTCATTTCGGATATTTTTTTCTTTCTCTCATGGGCTGGTCTCAATTACTATCGTGAAAATTTTGCCAGGCTCGTCCGCTGGGCGATAATACTAGTTCACTTATGGGCGAACATAAAATTCCACATCACGATTCGCACGCACATTGCATCAATTTACTATTTCTTAAATACAGACAAATTTCTCATGAATTTATTTGAAAAAAACACAGAGTGGGTGCGCGGTTTCATGGGAGGACTTGCCTATTTAACATGGCTACTGTTTTTTTTGGCGCCACCAATTGTGGAATTTATGCTTGACAGACGAGATCAACGGTAGACTCACATTGGACAACAGGACATGGAATTGGACAAAAAAGATTATTTAGAATAAGGAATTCAGAATTATGACTGATCTCGAAATCTTTTTGAAGTGCATGGATTACGAACCCGCTGAAAGAAGACCCAACCACGAAGTTGGCGTCTGGGCGCAAACCAAACAACGTTGGTTAAAAGAAAATCCCGAACCGTTGAAAAAATTTAAATGGACGGACTGGCTCTACGAGGAAGAAGCCATCGGGCTGGATAAAAGAGATTACATTCCCGTGGATTACGGCTTCATTCCGCCATTTGAAAAAAAAATTC
Source organism: Calditrichota bacterium (assembly GCA_013152715.1). NCBI lineage: Bacteria > Pseudomonadati > Calditrichota > Calditrichota bacterium. Next base: position 57,220 of record JAADFU010000147.1, on the reverse strand, counting down.
TGGAAAGCACAGCGGACTACGACATTGTTCAGGACAAATATGGTATTGTCACCAAACGTCTCAAAGAGGGCGAAGTTGACGGTTTTCGTATGAGCATGGATCAATTTTTGAAATTTCCGATAGAAAAGCCAGAGGATTTTGCTGACATCAAACGACGACTGGTGGCGGCGATTCCCGAGCGATACCCGGACGATCTTGACGAGAAAATTGCACGCTGGCAAAAACGAGATTATCCCCTCATTCTTGGCGAGAATTGTGCCGCCAATGGTTTTTATTGGCGGGCACGAGAATTCATGGGCACAGAAAATCTTTCGCTCGCATGGTACGATTACCCTGAGCTCCTACACGAGATGATGGAATTTTTCGCGGATTTTATCATCGAGACCAGCAGACCCGTACTGGAAAAAATCAACGTGGAATATTTCACGCTCAACGAAGACATGTCCATGAAAAACGGCCCGCTTTTGAGCCCGAATACTTTCAAAGAATTCATTTTCCCGCATCTCAAACGCATGGTGGAGTTTTTCAAATCACACGGCGTGCGTTATTTTGCCGTGGATACGGACGGCAATCCCACGCAACTCATTCCTCTGCTGCTGGACGCCGGAGTTGACGTGCTGTGGCCTGTGGAGCGGGCGGCAGATTTTAATCCGGTGGAGATTCGGAAACAATTCGGCAAATCGCTGCGCCTCTGGGGCGGCGTGGACAAGCGCGTTCTGACTCAAGGACCCGCCGCGATTCGCGCCCATCTTCGGGAACTGATTCCGCTCATCGAAGAAGGCGGCTACATTCCCAGCGTGGACCATCTCGTGCCGCCGGATGTGTCCTGGGATAATTTTCAATATTATCTGGAATACAAACATGCATTGCTGCATTTTGAATTTGGGAAGTTGGAAGATTAAATTGGGAAAAGTCGTAAAGTTACGACACCTTTTAGGTGCCGCACACTTTAGGAAAATAGTTTTGGAGAATAAAAATGACTGAGTTAGTTTACCAAACAAATAGCTACGTCAAAGAATTCGACGCAAAAATTACCGAAACAGACACCGAGCAAAACGCTGTTATTTTGAACAAAACGGCCTTTTACCCCGGCGGTGGCGGTCAGCCAAACGATACCGGCCGGCTTGAATTTGCCGGTAAATCCGTTCCCGTCACGAAAGTCAAATCCATCGGCGGAAAAATTTACCATTTCTTGGATGGCGAGTTGCCCGCTGCAGGAACGGTAGTCGCAGGAAAATTAGACTGGGACAGACGCTACAAACTGATGCGCACCCATTCGGCGTTACACGTTTTGTGCGGCGTTGTGTGGCGCGATTATCACGCGCAAGTTACCGGCGGCAACATGGAACCGCTCAAAGGCAGAATGGATTTTGAGTTTGCGTCGCTACAAAAAGAATTAGTCAGCGAGATCGAAGACAAAGTTAACTTTGAGATTCAGCAAAGCAGAGAAGTACGTGTGAAAATTCTGCCCCGAGAGGAAGCGTTCAAAATTCCCGACCTGATTCGTACTAAGATTAATTTGCTGCCCGAGCACATCAAAGAAGTGCGTACAGTGGAAATCGTTGGGCTGGATTTGCAGGCTGACGGCGGCACCCACGTGGCGGACATCGCTGAAATTGGCACGGTGCGCATCGTGGATTACAAAAGCAAAGGCAGCATCAACAAACGAATTTACATTGAAGTGGAAGATTAATTTCGAGGCAAAGATGAATCTGAAACTCTACCAAATTGACGCTTTCGCAAATCAAGTTTTTGCCGGAAATCCGGCTGCTGTTTGCCCGCTGACCGAATGGCTCGACGACAGGACTCTGCTTGCCATTGCCCGGGAAAATAATTTGTCCGAAACCGCATTTTTCATGCCCGACGGCGAGAATTACCATCTTCGCTGGTTCACACCAAAAGCTGAAGTCGATCTCTGCGGCCACGCGACGCTGGCGACGGCCTTTGTCATTTTTGACATTTTGAAATTGAAGAAAGAAAAAGTCACTTTCCGCACGAAAAGCGGAACCCTGTCTGTGAAAAAAAAAGATTCACTTCTGCTAATGAATTTTCCCAGTCGAGAGCCCGTCCCTTGCTCGGCTCCCGATGATTTGCTGCGCGCGCTGGAAGGGAAGCCCGTAGAAATTTTGAAATCGCGAGACTTTTTAGTACTTTTCGAGAACGAAAAGGCTATTCGTCGCTTATCTCCCAAAATGGGTCTACTGATGAATTTGGACGCCCTGGGCGTGATCGTCACGGCTCCCGGCGAGAATGTGGATTTTGTCTCTCGATTTTTCGCGCCCAAAGTTGGCGTGCCCGAAGATCCGGTGACCGGATCGGCGCACAGCACGCTCATTCCTTACTGGGCGAAAAAATTAGGGAAAACAAAACTCCGCGCGCATCAAATCAGCGAGCGCGGCGGAGAGTTATTCTGTGAATTCCATGGCGAGCGCGTAAAAATCTCCGGCAGAGCTGTGAAATATCTGGAAGGGGAAATTTTTTTCTGACAGCTCACCGCACGATTGCCATCTTCCGCGTCTCCGAGGAATTGGTGGCTTTCAGTCGGTAAAAATAGATTCCCGCCGGAAGACCGCTGCCGTCAAAAATTATTTGGTGCTCTCCGGCACTGATTTTGCCCAACTTCATTTCCCTGACATGTCTGCCTTGGATATCGAAAACTGACACAGCCACCTTTTCCGCTTGCGGGAGAGAGAAAGAAATCGCAGTCGTCGGATTGAACGGATTGGGATAGTTTTGCTCCAGCCGGAATCGCGCGGGGTGTGCGAACATCTTCTCCTCGACTGCCGAAACACCATTTTTAAATTTGACCTCCATGCTATCAATTGAGGAATTGCCATTGATGTCCCGCGCTTCCACAAAAATACGATATTGCCCGTCAACGAAATCAGCGGTGTGCAATGCTAAATTTTCTTCGGTAAGATCCAAAAATTCGTCGCCGTTGTTATTGGTAAGAACGCAATAAAAATTTCGGCGCTCGCTCATCCAAGACGGCGGCAAAAGTTGCTCGTCGCGCTTGTAAATCAACGGCGCGTAAGGGGTGTATTTGCCTGAGGCATAAAAATCAAATTTGTGGTTCAAGCGCTGACCCAGTGTTTTGGGCACAACTATTTGACCCTCCGGCAATTTTTTGATCCAATAAAATGTCTCGTACGCCGGCTGATCCCAGGGAGAATCGCCGATTTTGTCGGTAATTTTAGCCACAATATCCACATCGCCGTAAAGTGAATCCGGGTTCAGATAATAATCAGCATTATTTGCAGGAAACGCAAATTTTGACTCGGTAAAAACATTCTCGATCTCAGGAGCGGTCGTATCCGGGATCGGACGCAGCACCTGAAGCGGATTGAAATTTATGCCCCACTCATTATCGTCGTAGCGCCAGACTTCGCCCGAATCGCTGATTTGCACAAAATGGATGTGCCCCCAAGTGTCTGTCCAGTCCACGATATCACCGATGTAGTCGTGTTGTTTAATTGTATCTCCGACAGCGACATTGATCGTTTCGTAAATCAGATGCGCGTAAAGCCAGCCATTGCTCCAACCTGCCGACTGCTCTTTTGCGATTGCCACGCGCCAGTAGTGAAATCCGCCCAGCGTGAGCACGCATTTTACAATACCGCCTTCCACAGCATAGACTGGCTCCGCGATGGGGACGATGATGTCCAGTCCCTGATGCAAATAAGAGTCGGAAAAATTTCCCCAACCCATGTGTTGCTCGTAATAATTCCAGGCAGTGCGCATACTGTCAAACGGGAAGAACATCCAGGGAATCGAATCGCCGCTCGCTTCCTGCGTTTTGTTTGCCTTTTTACCGCTTTCAAAAATGGGAAACTCGCGTTTCTGACCGGGAATAGTTTCCAACCGTTGCCCCTGCAAATCGTAAATTTGCATTTCGCCGCGAGAGCTCCCGCTTCCGCGCGTTTGGACTCCCACAATAATTTTTTCATCCAGAATTTTCAAATCGCAAAATGATTTCCCAATATCCGCTGATTTGCTGAAAATCAATTCGCCCGAATCCAACGAAAAAACACGAAGTTGTTTCTTCCCGACTGCCGCTACTGACTTCCCCGCCGAACTCATCGCCATCTTGCGCACATAGCCCAGACCGTGCTCAATTTGCCGCTGCAATTTGTTATTCTCGTAAATTGTTATTCTCTCGCGATAAGCCAACGCCAGGATTCTGTCATCCTTCGAAATGGCAAATTGATCCGCGGCGGGAAATTTTTTTATTTCACCGTCAGTGAGATCGATCAACCAGAACTCTTTTCCATTTCCGACACCATACTGATATCCGCGCGGCGAAAAACCGAACAGACTACCGCCAACGATTTTTTTTGAAAACAATTCCATCCCCTGTTTCGAATAAAAATGTAAAGTCAATTCCTGGCGAAAATGACAGCGGTGATCAAAAAATACGGCGTAGCCCTGATTAGAAATTTCCACGTCAGAGCCAGGAGCCTGTCGTAGCGAATACAATTGCTCTTCACCGCGAAAAAACTGAAAATCCCGCAGCGTACGGATTTCATCAGAAACTTCGGACACGCGATATTTGCAAGCAAAAAGTCGGTTTGGCGATTGCGCCCGCAAATCAAATTTTGCATCGGCAGAAACAAGCATACCAGCAGAAGTCACGCTCAAATTATTTATTTCGGCGGAAAAAATTATCACCGGGACGGCAACAAACATTAGAATAACAATCAAGGTTAGCTTATTTTTTTTCATGAATCAGTTTCTCCCCAACTGAGCAATGAATTTCAAAACAGCAAATTGGAAGTCAATTATTTACAAAATAACAAAGCGATGCCAATAATGCAAGCAAATTTGCATAAAAAAGCCCGATCTCGTTCAGAGACCGGGCTTGCTGTCACCAACCTATTTTGATCATAGCATCACAAAAATTTCTCCAGCGCCGCTTTCACGCGAGCAAATTCCGCTTTGACTTCTTCCACTTCTTCGCTCACGCCGTCGATGTCGCCTTCTCTGCCTTTCTTTTCCAACTTCTTATTCATTTCCGAAAGCGCCATCGCGCCCAGATTTGCGCTCGAAGATTTTAAAGTGTGCGCCGCGCGAGTGAATTCTTCCTTTTTTTTCAGTTTCATGGATTCCGTCAATTGAGCCAACAGCTTCGGCGTTTCTTCCAGATAAATTTGAATCATTTCCTTCAGGAAAGCGCCATCCTCGTCAAAACTTTTCAATTCATCAAGCGCTGATTGCACAATCACTTCTCTTTGTTCTTCCGTACTTTCTCCTTTTCGCGCTTTTTTTCGTGTGGCGCGTAGTTTTGTTTTTTCAGGAACCCTGACTCTTTTTAACGCCCCTTCCAGTTCATTGACATTAATCGGCTTGGTGACATAGTCATCCATGCCAGCTTCAAAACATTTATCGCGGTCGCTTTTCAAGGCGCCGGCTGTCATGGCGATAATTTTTGGACGGGAATCAGTCCAACGCTCATTAATGATGCGCGATGCCTCTAAACCATCCATTTCCGGCATCTGCACATCCATCAATATCACGTCATATTGCTGTCTTTCCAATGATTCGATAGCTTCTTTTCCGTTTCCCGCCACATCTGCCCGGTAACCCATGCGATCTAAAATCCGCAGCGCGACTTTCTGATTCACCAGATTATCTTCAGTCAATAAAATCCGCAGCGGAAATTTTTGCGCCATCTTTCTGTCAAATGTGCGGCTGCTATCTTTTTTCTTTTTGACAGAAACGGGTTTCCCGATAAATATTTCCTGCAAAATATTGAACAACTGTGACTGCTTAATTGGTTTTGTCATGAAGCTGACAAAATTAATTTGATCAAGGAGTTCTTTGTCTGGTTTTTTGCCGAGCGACGTCAACATGATAATTGGCAATTGCTTCGCATCCAGATATTTTCTAATTTCCCGCGACAGGCGGAGCCCATCCATCTCAGGCATTTGCATATCGACGATGGCGCAGTCAAACTTTTCCCCTTGCTTAATCCATTCGAGCGCTTTTATTGGCGTTTCCGCCGATGTCGGTTTCATACCCCATGATTTTGTCTGCAAATGCAAGATTTTACGATTGGTATCGTTGTCATCCACGATAAGAATGGTTTTGTTATGCAGCACGTCCAGAACGACTTCACGTTTTTCTCTTCTCAATTTTTCATGTTTTATTTCAGCCTTGATGACAAAGGAAAACGTCGTACCAACGCCGACTTCGCTCTCGACCCACATTTTTCCGCCCATCATCTCCGTCAATCTCTTGCTGATCACGAGCCCCAGACCTGTTCCGCCGTATTTCCGCGTTGTCGATGTATCGATCTGAGAAAATGACCTAAAAAGCCTGTCCATGCGATCTTTGGGGATTCCGATGCCTGAATCTTTCACTTTAAATAAAAATTTGCAGCGATTTTTTTCGCCGGGCAATTTTTCAGCGGACACGGAAACCACGACGCCGCCTTTCTCGGTGAATTTTACTGCATTCCCCAATAAATTTGTCAATATCTGCCGTAATCGAGTAATGTCGCCTACGATGTGCGTTGGCGTTTCCGGTTCGATGAAATATGCCAAATCAATTCCCTTGTTCAGCGCTTTGCTTGCCTGCAGATCAAGGCAATCTTCAACGCATTCTCGTAAATCAAACGGAATATATTCCAGATCAATTTTTCCGGCTTCTATTTTCGAAAAATCTAAAATATCATTAATCACGCCTAATAGCGCCTCGCCGCCGCTGCGAATCGTTTCTACAAATTCCAATTGTTCGTCGGTGAGAGGCGTGTCTAATAACAGGCCAGTCATGCCAATGACCGCGTTCAACGGCGTTCTGATTTCATGGCTCATATTCGCGAGGAACGCAGATTTGGCTTGCGTGGCAGCTTCGGCTTTCACCAGCGCTTTATCCAATTCCATATTTTTGATTTTCAGTTCCTCTTGAATTTTAATTATTTCTGACACATCGCGGGAGATACCAATGATACCCGTTATTTTTCCTTCAGCGTCGTGGAGCGGCACTTTTGTCGCAGAAACCCACATTTTCCAGCCGTCAGGGCGCTTCACCTGTTCAATGCGGTTGATTAGCAGCTTTCCTGTTCTCAGGATTTTTCGCTCATCTTCAGCCGCTTTTGCCACATGCTCTTCCGAGAAAAAATCCCGGTCATGTTTGCCGATCGCTTCGGCAGGGTCGTCAATCCCCAAATTGCGCGCCTGAGCCTGATTGACGCGCAGAAATTTTCCCTCGGCGTCTTTGAAATAAATTGCATCAGGCACATTGTCCATCAAAAGATGCAATAAATTTCGCTCGTAGGCGATTGCCTCTTCCATCTTTTTGCGCTCGGTGATGTCCGTAACGATCGCCAGCGTGCTTTCAAAATTGCCGTCAGCGTCAAAAAGGGGCGATGCGTTCACCCAAACATTGACCGGTGAACCATCGCTACGTTTCAGTACTGTTTCATAGGATGAATGCTCGCCCTTTTTACGTTGTCGAGTTTCTTTTGTGAACTTCTTATACTCAGCAGGGAAAGTGATATCCGCCAGACTTTTACCCACGACTTCATCAGGCTCGTAGCCGAGTATCTGAGCTAATCCCGGATTCACAAAAGTGAGCGTTTCATTTTTATCGGCGATGCCGATACCCGAAGAAGTTGTTTCGACAACCGCGCGGTAACGCTCTTCGCTTTCGCGCAGCGCTTCCAGAGCCATTTTTCTATCGGTAATATCGGTAAACACTCCCATAGTACCATTGAATGTGCCTTCTTTGTCGTACAGCGGCGAAGCCGAAACAAGTACATATTCCGGGTTTCCGTCTCGATCAATCAGCACAGTCTCATAAATACTGGATTTTCCCTGCTTGCGATGTTCTGTTTGCTCGCGCATACGTTCAAATTCTTCCGGATCGGTGAATTCCGAAAAATTCATGCCAATGAGTTCATCCGGCTCATATCCCAGCATCTCTGCAAATGCGTCATTAACAAAGACAAGATTTTCATCCGCATCCGCCATACAGATTCCATTCAACGACGTTTCCACAACCGCCCGATAACGTTGTTCGCTTTCGCGTTGGGCATCTTCGGCTTTCTTTCTATCAGAAATATCGCGCACCAGACTCAACCAGGCTTCTCGATCGCCGTAAATTACAGGTCCGGTATGAATCTCAACTTGCATGATCCTGCCGTCTTTTGTCACATGGTGATAGTAAGACTCCGTAGTATTCGTTTGAATATTTTTTTCAACAATATCATATTCCTCCAGCGGGTGCAGTTGATGTGGCGTCATTCTCAAGAACTCTTCTTTTGAATAACCATAAACTTGAACCGCCGTCTCGTTGCAATCAAGTATTTGGTGCGTCTTTTTGTCAAATATTATGATCGGATCCACGGCATTGTCGTACAACGCTCTGTACTTTGCTTCGGATTCTCTGATCACTTGCTCGGCGCGCTTCGTCTCAGTGATGTCGCGGAAACTCCACACGCGCCCTTCAACTTCATCGCCCTGGATTAAGGGACAGGAATATCGCTCAAGAACCCGCCCGTCTTTGAATTCAATTAAATCCAGCGAAGTTTCTTTTGACTGATAAAGCTTTTGCACTTTCTTCAAAAATTCATCGCTATTTTTTACCTGACTCATAACATATTCAAGCAACACTTTGTCATCATTGCTGTCCAATTGTTCTTGAGGAATTCGCCATAATTTGACAAAACGTTTGTTATAATTTTTTACTTCACCATATTTATCGACAACCAAAATTCCGTCAGCCGTCGATTCCAGTGTTGAACGCATTAACGCTTCATTTTTCTGCAGTAGTTTTTCCGCGCGCTTACGCTCGGTAATATCAATCAAAGAGGCGACGGCGGTCTTTGTCCCGGGCAATAATTCTACTGTCAAATACATATCCCTGATCTCTCCGGTCGCCGAAACGAATGAAAACCCGTAATTTCGCGGCGCTGATCCGCTTTTTTGCCTTCGCTGGCGATGATATTCTTCCATGCGCGGTCGGTCTTCCGGAAGAATAAAATCTGTGAACTTCTTGTGTTCGATTATTTCTGCCAGGGGCAGGCCGGCGAATTTCGCAAATTCGTTGTTTGCAAAGAGAATGGTTTTATCCTCATCAACCAGAAGCATCGCTGTCCCGGTGTTATTGAAAATCGTTCTGTATCGTTTTTCGCTTTCACGCAGCGCGTCTTCGGCTACTTTTCGATCAGAAATATCACGAATGATCCCAACGGTATGTCTCTCGTTGTCAATTTCCGCATTTGAAAGAGTCAATTCAACAGGGAATTCTGTCCCGTCTTTTTTGAACGCTGTCAACTCGAGCAGTTTACCAAATGCATCACCCTCCCTGGTTTTGCGATATTTTTTAAATCCTTGGCGATAGTTTTCATAATATTGGGGTGGAACTACTAATTTATGCAATTCCTTCCCGAGGGCTTCTTCAGGCTGATAACCAAAAATTCTGGTCGCCGCTTCGTTCCAAAAACTTATTTTTCCCTCAAGGTCCATCATTAAAATTGCGTCCTGAGCAGCATTGGCAATCGATTTAAATTTGTTTTCGCTCTCTCTCAGGGCAACAAGCGCTTTTTGTTTTTCGGTAATATCTTCCCCAGAGCTGAGAATCCCGGCTATTTCTCCATTTTCATCACGAATTACCGTATTATGCCATCCGACAATACGAATCTCGCCGCTGCGAGTGACGACTTTACCTTCGGAATACCTGTAAAATTCATTTTCACCATTGAGAATCTCGTAGAAAATTTCTTTCGTTCTTTTTGACAAGTAGTCTGGCACGAAATGATCGAACCAAGTCTTATTTAATATTTCTTTTTCCGAATACCCCAGCACTTCACAACCGCGTTTATTAATCATTTTGACGCTGCCTTGCTTGTCAAGAACCAGCATGATCACCGCCGCGACATCCAGGTACTGCTGAGTGCGATTTTTTTCCTGTTCGATACGCTTCAGAACTTCCACTCGCTGGGTGATATCGCGCAAAAATCCTTCAATGCCAATTACTTGCCCATTTTTTTCCTTCAAAAGACGGGCATTTACTGAAACGTGTACAATTTTGCCTTCTTCGTTTTTAAGCTGGACGACAAAATCCGCTACGCGCCCTTCAGCCTTTAGGGCTTTTAGAAATCTCACTCGTTCCCGGCGATCAAGATAGAAATCAGTTACGCGTTTCCCGATGATTTCTCCGTCGACCTCTCCGGTGTAGCGCGTTATTGAAGGACTAATCTCTAAAATAATTCCGTCCGCATCAGTCCGATAATACACATCCTGAATATTGTCAAAAATATCTCTCAATTTTTTCTCATTGATGCGCAGTTGTTCCTCGGCTTGCTTGCGCTCCGTGATATCTTTGTAATTTTGGACGATACCTCTTATTTTTCCCTCATGATCCTTGAACGGAACAGCCGTCAGAATTGCCCAAAAAGAGGACCCGTCAAGCCGCCTGATCTCGACTTCACGATCGACGCGCTCTGTTTCACCTGATAACAATTTTTTCAGCGAACAATTTTGCGTATGACAGCCGTCATGTTTCATCGTGTCATAACATTTTTTGCCAATAACTTTTTCGGCTTTCACATGCATGTTCTTTTCAAATGTCTGATTGATGCGTAAGGTTCGGAAATTCAAGTCAATGACCCGCATCGCATCGGCGGCTGTATTGAAAATTTGATTCAGTTCTTCAGATTGCTGTTTGATCTGCGTTGCCTGTTCTTTCAAAAGCCGAATATCGACAAGACTCTCGACAAAATGTTTCCGCCCATTTAATTGGATCTGCGTAATTGTCAGCAATATCGGGATGCTTTCGCCGTTCGCCGTTATCAGCTCTGTTTCCTGGCGGTCGATCTGCATGCCAAATTTTTTCATCGCGACATTATTTATGTTGACAAAATGGTGGCACACTTCCCCAATGATTCGATCCTTGGGAGCGCCAATCAATTGGATTGCATTCCGATTCACATCAACGATTCGACTGCTGGAAGCGTCAACGATCAAAATGCCGGTCTGGACATTTTCCAGTATTCGTTTTAAGGTGCGCTGATTTTCCAACAAAGCTTTTTCTTTCTCTTTCCGCAAAGAAATATCGCGAACTACATATTGATAAATCCGTTTTTTCACGTCTATCAGTTGAGAACTAACTTCCACCGGGATGACATTTCCATCGGCTTTGCGCATCGCGCTATCAAAAACAAGCTCGCCATTTTCTTTAATTTGTTTAAAATTATCCTCTAACTCTTCAAAATCCGAGGAGGCAAATAGCGATAAAAACTTTCCCCCAATTAATTTTCCGTTGCTACCGAATTGGGCTTTCGCCTGAGGGTTAGTTTTTAAAATTTTACCTTCCTCATCGGCAACGAAAATTGCATCTTTTGATTTCTCAAACAATGCCTTGAATAAATTTTCCATTTTTCCAACCTTGTTATTTGAATGGCGCTAATTTCGCTTTAAAATTTATGTTCAAAAGAGACAATGAAATTTGTCGAATGATACACTTTAGAACCGGTTTTCAGATAGCCGATGTAAAATTTATCAAAATCAGTAAATAAAAAAGATAACTTACCGCTAAAATTATTTGAATTGATGCTCTGTTGCCGGGTCAGACCATAACCTGCTTCAACATCCAAAAATCCAAACAGCGGCTGCTTCACGTTCAAACCAAGGGAAGAAGTCGAAAGCTCGTTCGGTGTCCAGTAAGGCAGCGATGTCGGGAAGATTTTTTCAAAATCTTCAAAAACATAATAGCCGTATGCCGCCAAATTCGGATTTTTCATCTTCAGCGTCAAATAGGTTGCCGCAGTGGCAGTTACTTTTTTGTTGTCGTCCGAATAATTAAAAAGCTGGTAATTTCCGGAAATTGCCCAGCGAGACAAAATCTGCCAGTACCCTTCCGCAACAAAACCATTCAGAATAATATGATCAGTCAAAGCGCGGACGCCTTCCTGATTCTCGTGTCTCTCGTAGCGCAATTGTGCGGTGAAACGGCCACGAATCGTCTGCGTCAGTTGAAGCACGGCGCTCAAAGGCGTCCAGTTGGAACTGTAGTTCACCGCGCCAATCTTCAGCGAGACTGTCGTCGACGGCTGTGGGTGGAAATTCACCGTCGACTGCGCGCCGTGACCAATGAGAGTCGAGTCCAGACGATCGTCGGTCACGCGATATTGAGCCGTCTGGAACCGGAAATCCCAGTACCGGTTTTGGAAACAAGCCGCACCGAGCGGTATTGATTCTCGTGTGATCAAATTGGAATCACTAAGTCTGGCGTATTTTATCGCAGCAGAATTGCCATAATGCTGCCGAATATCCCGTAGTAATTTTGCCGCCCGTTCATTTTGAGGATCGAAAAGTTTCAGTTTTTTCAATTTCGATTTTGCCGCGTCCCAGCGACCGGACCAGCGTTCAATCTCTGCCAGTGAAAGCAACGCCTCTTTATTCAGCGGCTGTTTCTGCAAAATTTCGCGCAGCGGTTTTTCTGCCTTTGCCGATTGATTGCTCCACAAATACGCATGCGCCAATTGAATTTTGTGGTTCAAGCTATCCGTTTCCAAAGCCGCCAATCTTTCGTAAAGCGGGGCAGCTTCGCCGGGCTTGTTATTCCACATGTATTGCTGCGCTAATTTTTTCAGAATTTCAAGATCATCGGGATTTTTTTCTAATATTTTCTCATATTGTTCAATGGCTTTTTCCGGCTGATTATTCCAGACCAAATGCTGTGCTAATTTTTTCCGATACTGCACGCTATCCGGCTCCAGCGCGATTACCTTTTCTAACATGCGTATGCCGTCTTCGGCTCGATTTGTCCAAAAATAATGATCCGCCAGCATTTTCATCGTCGCCGCATCCGTCGTATCTGTGCGAACAATCTGCTCGTACTGAGCTATCGCTTTCTCCGGCATATCGTTCCAGGAATAAAGCTGCGCCAACTTTTTGTGGATTTCAATATTTTTTGGTTCGAGCATTACGATTTTTTCGTACAAATCAATGGCGTCTTTCTGGCGATTATTCCACAAATAAAACTGAGCGAGATTTTTTTCAGCCGCTGTGTCCATGGGATTCAAACGGACAATTTGCTCGTAGGCGCCAATGGCTTTGTCAGCCATATTGTTCCACGAATAGAGCTGTGCCAACCGCTGCCATGACCGTAAATGATCCGGATTGGTTTTGACAAGCGACTCGTAAATAGAGATCGCTTCCTTTTGTTTGTCAGAAGCAATAAGCGATTCGGCCTCGGCAATTTTTTTCTCAAGGTCTTTATTCTCCGAGCGAAAAAAATTCTCCTGATTGCAAACCAACAAATATTCCTGCGACCATCCGATTTGAGCGAATAGAACAGAAGCCAAACTCAGTAATGCCAGCTTGAACATTGCTTTACTTTGAAGTTTCATCACAGACCCCCTTTTCCCTGAATCGGGTTCTTAAATTGAAGCATCATCACATGGTCCGTCGCCTTAATAATCAAATGGACGCCAAATGTCGTTTTGTGTTTGTGCACTAACTTGCAGCCTAAAACGCCTTCCAGTTCGTCAGGCTCCGCCAGATATACCGCAAAATAAGAAGGCACGACGTTGGTCTCCACATTAATAATGTTCTTCTGGCATGTCGCCCCCACTTTTGTCCGATCAAACATTCTCAATACTGGCAGCGCCTCGCGCCGCTTCAAATGGCGTAAATAGGGATAATTTTCTCGCGCGAAATCCAGCCACTTTCTCAATTGGTAATACAAACCGTCCTTTCGCGGCTCCCCGTACCAACTCAAGGAAGCGATATGTTCATCCGCCAACTCTTCTTGGCTGTAACGCTCGCCATTGGGGTACACGTCGTCGGGATGAATGAAATGCGCCCAGACGCCGTTGCAATTCAACAGGGAAATCATTGACTGCCGGAAAAAATCGGTCATAATATAACCCGACGTATTTCTGGGGATAACGTACAAATCTTGATTCCAGGGCTCGGGAGCAAATTCTCGAAATTGTCCCAGCTCGAATTTTCCCAGATACAGAGCGCCAATTTGCTGGATACTCGGAAATACCTGATGGAGCACAGCAACGCCGGTCGAGTCATAAATATTTAGCGGGGGCACATAGCTTTGGGGCAATTCCCCCAAATTTTCAATTTGCCAGCGTTTTTTGCCTGCCTGCAGAGCCGACTTCATGTTTTCCGCGCTGTGCCAAAACTTCATTGACAAAGATTGGTGATTGTACCCGTGTAAGCCCAGTTCTGTTGTCGGCGTTAAATTCTTGGCGGCATAAAGCGAAGCAGACACAGTTTTGCCGCCGAGGGTGATTTTTCCGTTGAGCCATTCAAAAAAATTAAACGGCGGTTTGGTCAGACCATTATAATTAAAAATCAACGCCGACGTATATTTTAAGCCATATTCCCGCGCCAATTTAATCAAATCAGGATACCATTTCAAAGTGTAGAATTCGGCGATGGTCATGTCAAACTCTGATTTTATTGGCTCCGATTTTACATTGTAACAGGCATTGGGAAAATCATCCAGATCAAAAATTGCCACATTCGCCAACGCCGCCACAGTAAATGGCTGCACCGCAGCGATCGAGCGGACGATAAACCCCCGATTTATCTTGCGAGCCAACATGCCGGTATTCCAATAAATCACTTTCCCTTTGCCGAATTCATGAAACCAGGCAATCGGATATTTGTCCGTTTTCGCAATCAACTCTGCCTGATTTTCCAACCGGTACGTGTAATTGGAGACGTCCTCTTTTTCCAGCGTCAGCTTTTCCCCGCCGGGTAAAAACGCTTCCACAAAGACCACACGCTGCTCGTTGTCCACAAATTGGGGCTCTCTTCGATTTTTCACGCCGAAAAGATCGGGCAGATATTCATTCCATGAGCGATAAAAAATAGCGAGACCGCCTCCGCCAGAAACATATTTTTTTAATTTTTGACTCTCAATTTCATCCAGTTTCCACAAATTTTCCGTGACCGTAACCACAGAGCGATAAACGCGCAAATCAGGCAATCTCACAGATCGCGACAGATCATATTCCACAAACGGAATTTTCGCATAACGCAACGCTGTCACTGCCTGATTGCGACACATCATGCCATATTTGTCCGAATGATCGGAGAGAAGCAGCGTCGGTTGCGTACGAATATCCAACGGCGTCGTCCGCACAGAAAATTTTATTTTCTCATCCGGCCCGCGCCCGGAACAGCCGGCGATGGCAACTATCAGAGCAATTAAAAACACATTTTTCAAATTATGTCGCATCATGCGAAACTGCTCTCCGCTTCGTCCAAAGTTTCAAACAATTGAAAATGTTTGTCCAATCGAGTCAATTGAATCACTTTCAGCACTTCCGGTTTGGCGCCGACAAATTTGACGTCACCGCTTTTCGCCTTGGCCATTTTAAAGGCGACTACAAAAATTCCCAGACCCGAACTATCAATAAACGGAACGTCCGCCAGATCGACCAGGATATTTTCCTGACCGCCGCCGATCAAATCTTGCAGCAGACTTCTCAATTGCGGCGCCACGGAAACATCAATTTCTCCGCTCAATTTCACCAATGTAAATTTTTCGCGTTGTTCGACTTTGTACTCCATCTCTTTTACCTCTAATTTTTTATGGGAAATGAGTTTTTCAATTCGTTCGAGCCATTCCTTGAAAATGAAACATTTATTACAGGATTCGTCGCCGTGGCTCGCGCAATTCACTTCAGGATTCATCCAGCAAAAATTATCAGATTTGAAAGCGGGACATTGCTGACAAACATCCCTCGGTTCACCTTTGAATTCCCAACAGGGCATAAACGGCTTGCTGGCGTCGCGATTTTCACTTTCCTCGAACCATTTGACCAAGGCGGCGACCACATCCGGATCAAATTGTTTTCCCGTTCGCAATTCCAACTCTTCCCGCAATTTGTCCGGCGTCAGCGGCTCGCTGAATCGAGTGTTGGCCGTCGCTTCGACAAAATACTCGGCGAGCGCCAAAATCCTGCCGGAAATTGGAATCTGATCGCCTTTCAGTCCGTTCGGAAAACCCCAGCCATCGTACCATTCGTGATGTGTGCGGACTGCCTCAGTCAATGCGCTGGCAATAGGCAGCGCCTCTATCATGCTGGCGCCAATTTCCGGATGATTGAAATCGGCTTGAAAGTCTTCTCCGACGTCCACAACGCCGCACATTCCCAGGTCGTGAATCAAGCCGGCTTGCCGAATGTGCTCTGTCAAACTCTTTTCCATTTGCATTTTCTGAGCGATTTTTACCGCCGCGTCGGAAACGCGGCGCGAGTGTCCCGCCGTTTCCGGCGAGCGATGATCGTAAGCTTCGCTCATCGCCACCAAAGTGGAGAAATAGCGACGCGTAAAATCATCGAATAAACGAGAATTATTCAACACCAACTTTATTTGTTCGGTGAAATTCGTCAAAACCGACAGGCTGAAATCGGAAAACATCTCGCTGCGAGTAAAATTGATCAGGGCGAACGCGCCGAGCAGTTTTTCATTTTCCACCAACGGCACTGCCAGAATAGATTTGACCTGAAATTCAGCGACGAAATCAAAATCCCGCAAAATCATCACAGCGCCGTCATCCGGCGACCATTCAAAAAGCCCGTCTTCGGCGCTGAGATTAATTTTTTCCAGAAACCCTTCGGGTAAATTTTTGTGAGCGCGAATTTTTAGCGTCTTTTTTTTCGGCTGGGTGATTGCCACAAATCCCGCCTCGGCGCGCGTAGCGGTGATCGCCAAATCCAATAACAAATCCACGAAACGATTTAATTCCAACGCCGACCCCAACATGCGACGGCTGACATTCATTTTGGAACGCAGTTGATTCACTTCTTCTCTCAGCCGCTCTATTTCTCTAAACCGATTGACGCCGTTCGCCGCCGCCACAGAAAACACGCGCAAAAAATGCTTATTTCTTTTCAAGCGGCGCGGCCGTAAAACAGGACCGACGAATAAACAGCCGATGAATCCTTTGCCTTTTAAATGAAGCGGAATATTGAGAATGTTGGTTCCCAACATTTCCAGTACGCCACTTTGTCGGAAAGTTTCCCTGTTTTTTATTACAATTTCCGGATCGCGCAATTCCGCTTCGGTGCGGCTGTCAAGTCCATTCTCCTGCGCCCAATCTTTTAAGTCAGAAAAATCCGCCACTGTCAAAACAAGCTTCTGCGACTCATCATCGCTCAAATAAAGGTAAGCGCACGGAGTCGCGACATTTTTTTTCACCATTTCAAAAATCGCTTTGTAGCCCTGGGCCGCGTCATTGATGGGAAAAATTTTCAATGCAAAATGGCGCCAGACCGCAATCTCAATTACGGTTTGCTTATTCCGAATAATTGAAAACAATTTCTTCTTTCCGCCGCTAAAAATTGGAATTTCGTTATTATCACTCATCACCGGAGAACATCCAAATTTTTATGAAAATCAAATATATTTTTCGGCTCGTCTGAGACATGAGCTTTAATTACTTTTCAATAAAAATTATACGGAGCTGTATCAAAAGTCAATTTTTTGAATCAAAATATTGAACTTACGTCCCAAAAAACGTCCGTTTTAGGGCTTTTGATACAGCCCCATCGTTCAAAAAAACCGATTGTACGAGGTTTGTAAATCAATCCTGCAAGCTAAGT
Organism: Calditrichota bacterium; assembly: GCA_013152715.1. Classification (NCBI taxonomy): domain Bacteria; kingdom Pseudomonadati; phylum Calditrichota; species Calditrichota bacterium. The sequence goes on along the minus strand of JAADFU010000147.1, from coordinate 39,642 downwards.
AGCCGCTTCAGCGGCTTCCCTGACTGCCAAAATCATGCGCTCACAATTTCCCGGCCAAAAATCTGTCTGACTCGTTCCACAACTTTCGGCGGATCAAACGGCTTCATCAGATAGTCGTCCGCTCCCATTTGCAAGCCTTTTTCCACATCAGAATCCTGACCTCTGCCGGTCAAAATAATGACGATTGTGTCTTTCAACGAGTCATCGGCGCGAATCTGCCGACAAACTTCAAAACCGTCCATGACAGGCATCATCAAATCGGTAAAAATCAAATCCGGTTTAATGGCGCGCGCTTTTTCCAATCCCTCGACGCCGTTGCCGGCAATTTCGACGTCGTAGCCTTCCCTTTCCAACACAAAACTTAAAATTCTTTGCATGGTCAAAGAGTCTTCGATTATCAAAATTTTTTTCGTTCCGTTTTCCATTGCTGCACTCCCGTGAAGTTTATTTTCTCTTTACCACGACAACAGTAATGTCGTCGCGTTGCAATTCAGAATGTTGAAATTCCCGTACTGCCTTCATTAATTGATTCAAAATTTCGTTAGCTGACATGTGGATGGAGCCTCTCAAGACCGATTGCAGCCGCTTTTCTCCAAAAAAACTTCCGCTATCGTCGCGCGCCTCGGTGACTCCGTCCGTGAACATGACGAGTAGATCGTCTTCTGCCGTATCAATCGTTCGTTGCTCAAATTTTTCGCCGGCAAACATTCCCACCGGCAATCCGCCCTCATCAAGTCGCTCAAATTCTCCCCGTCCGTTTCGCCACAACAACGGAACCAAATGTCCGGCATTGCAGTATGTCAATGTTTTGTCCTCGGCGTTAAAACGCGCCAAAAATAGCGTGGCGTACATTCCTGTTTCCTCGGTATCCTGCGCCAAAAGCATATTAGCGCTTTCCACAACTTGTTTAACACTGCCGCGCAGCCTCGACTCCGAACGCAAAATGCTCCGCAACGAAGCCATTGTCATCGCCGCGCCGATCCCGTGACCCGACACATCCGCAATGACAAACTCCCACAGCGAATCAGACAACTGATTGACTGAAAAATAATCTCCGCCCACGTCTGCCGCCGGTTCACAAATGGCGTCCACGTCAAAATATTCTGTCTGCGGCAGCGAGCGCGGCAACAGACTTTGTTGAATATTCCGCGCTAATTTCATTTCATGTTGCAGCGCCTCGGCAATGCGCATCTGCTCTACCAGGCGATTGCTCTGAATCGTAATCCCGGCATAACCGGCAATAGCTTCCGCCAATTTGATATCGCCGGACTGAAATGTGTCATCGCCCAATTTCCCGATCAACACAAGGGTTCCCGTCATTTTATCGTGCGCATGAATGGGAACCGCCAGCAGGGAACTCAATTCCTTATTTTTCAAATTGTCAAAATATGACTTCGGAAATCGACCGGCATCGTCAATCAATATTTCCTTGCCGTCTCTGGTCACTTTTTCAGCATATTCCAGCAGCATTTGCGGATGAACCAGTTTCTGCACATCTTCGCGATCCGCGTGAAAAACAAGTTCCAGTTCTTTTGTTTTCTCATTTTCCAGAAAAATTACCCCGCTGCTCACATCGAGAACGCGCATGGCTTTCTTCAGCGTCAGCTCGCAAATTTTTTCTTCGTCGAAAAGCAAACTCAATTCGGAGATGAGATCATAAAGCAAATTGAGCTCTTCATATTTTTCCAACACTTCCTGAGCCAAACCCTGCGCTTCCTGCTCCTGCATGATTAAAAATTCGATATTTTCCTTGACCAGCGCCACCAATTTTTTAAGCCGTTCCCGATCCAATTTCAACGTCGTTGGTTTGCTCGCGAGTTGAAAACCACAACCCTGACAGGCAACATCCTCAAAATTCACATCGTACCGCCTGCTTTCAAACAGCCATTTGTCATCGAATTGTTCGCTTTTCACCAGCAAATTGCGTTCGCCATCCACAACCGCGGCGGCGAGGCCAACTGCGCTCTCCACTTTTTTTAAATAGCCTTCCAGTCTTGTTTTCAATACCGAAGAAAAAATCATCTGCAATGAATCCTCTCAACTCAATTGATCGGAAATGGTCTTTTTCTTTTTGGGAATATCTATCTGATAAACCTGCACTTGTTCATCTTCGTAAAAAACATGAATATTGTTATTCCTTTTGGCAAATTCAGCGCACCATTTTTGAAGTCTGTCATTTAAATCGGGAATCTTCGGCAATAACGCCGTGTCCACGTGATTCTGCGTTTTGTCTTTTTCAATAAAAATAAATAAATGACTCGCTGGAATGACGCTGCCCGATTTTTCATTGAAACTGCGCGGATTGTAATATTTCAGAAAATAGAGATAATCCATGTATTTGCCATAATTTTGCACTTCAACTTTGCTGCCGAAATGAGACACGACCATCCACTCAAAGGGATCGTATTTTTTTTCAATTTCATAAATAGCGCGCACATAGCCGTCGGGCTCGGTTTGGTATTGAAAACGGGCAATTGTCGGCGCCTTCAGAAACAAGAAAATTTCAAAAAAAATCAAAATGACGACAAGACCCCAGACGGTCACTCGCAAAGGAGTGACATTTTCTCTGCCAACACGTTTTTGCAGAAAACGGAAAAGCAAACCATACACGACTAATCCGAGAGAGATGCAAACAAATAGCGATAAAACGAAACCGACTTGCGCCCGATTCAAATCGATGGGAATTTCCAAATTTTCCCCGTACCAAAAAACTGCCAAAATGACGGTCATCAATCCCCAGACGAAATAATGAGCTCGCCACAGGCTTGTTTTCATCTTCAGGAATAGCAACATGCTCGAAATTCCCAGCCCAAGACTCACATAAAAAAATATATTTTTGCTCAACACCATTTCCTCTCGCGCGAATCGCATGAATAAATCATCGGTCACAATATTCTTGACGATTCCCACGAACATGGGATTTGCCGCCAACTGCCAATAGAGCAAATAAATGCCGGCAACAGATAGCGCGAATATCGCGCCGGAAAGAAATCGTCGCCTCCCATTTTTTCCATGAGAATTTGGGGCGAACATGGCGCACAGTGAAATCACCGGCACAAAAAGTATAAAAATGACTGCGCTGAAATAGCTGACCAAAACGCTCACCATCACTCCGAGGAAAGCCGCGACTCCGAAAAAAAGTGAGGGCGAACTGACAAAGTCGATAGTAAAAGACAGACTTAAAATCAAAAACAACGACGCCAGCACAATCGAATTCGCTTCAACCTGCTGCTCCAGACTCACCGGCAACAGTCTGGAAAAAACACCGAAAATTGCCGCTGCCAGCAATGCGCTGGGTCTGTTTGCTGTGACTCGAAAAACGACATGATGAATCGCTATCATCAATATTAAAGCCGTCACCGCGCCAAAAATGTGAACCAATGTTTGTGGGTTAACGCGGGAAAACTGGAAAACGACGTCGATAATCGCATGCAAACCTTTGGGGACAAACATTTGATCGTAAAAAAGGCTCTTTGTCCCCAGGGATTTCACATATTCCAGCGTTTTGTACGCCTCGACGGAAAATGGCGATGCGGTGCGAACGACAGGAATCAGCCGCATCCCAGCGGCGACGATCATCACGATCGCCAACATAATGTTCCACACAAAGGCATAAGGTTCTTGCCTTGCGTTTTGTCGCCGGCGTTTTCTGAAAATTAATCTTCTCAACCAATCAGAAGCATCTCTCTCCAAAAATTTCAATCCGTTGTAATTAAAACGGGTCAACAGATTACCGCCTTTGCCATAATCGCCCGTAAGAACGAAAATTGCCGAAAAAAGTCCAACGCCCAAATACAGCGAAATTGAATCATAAATTCGGATTATCGACAGAAAAAAGACGGCGACAATGACAAAGCTGCTCGTCAGAATGAATCCGGCAAAAATATTATCCGATCCGTGAGATAATTTTTCGCGCCCGAGCAACAATTTCGGTAGCGCAACAAATAACAGAAAAAGAAGAATCAGCGCGCGAAAAAATCCTGCGATAGTATTTTCAAGATAAGCATCCATCATCAATAGGCCGAATAATAAAAGTAATCCAGTTTTTTAAAAAATTCTGTTGAATATCTTGACGAAAGCGCCGCGAAAACAATCGATCCGGCAAGCAAGCCGAAAACGCCAAATTCGTAACCGAACCAGCGACTCAACAAAACCCCGGTAAAAATATTCACCAGCAAGCCGACGGCAATAGCCTTCACTGCGAAATTGAGACGAGATAATGTCAGAAAAAACAATCCGTTAAAAAGGCCTATTGCCATGAACAAATAGGAAATTGCCGCAACGTAAAATGCAAAAAATGTAATTCTGTTGCTGAAAAAATCTCTCACTTCGCGAATGTAATCGAAACGCCGCAGATACATTACTCCGAAATAGGTCGCGACAATACTCCCCATGCCCAAAACAATCAGCGCGACAAATTGCCGGCGCTGAAAACGTCGATAAATGTGAATAAAATGGTCCATGTCAAAAATCTGCAAATCGTCTTGCGTCGGAATGAGCGTCGCAGAAAAACGCTCAATCGTGAACTCCAGCAGCGCAATGGTGATGAACAGCGACAACAGCGCCCAATCCATCCCCAACTCGTACGGCGTGCGAAACCAAATGAGCGTTGTCGGACCGCCGGATTCGAAAACGGACCAACTGACAAGTCGATCGACGAATAGAAAGCAAAAATAGAGCGTCCCGTACACGAAATAAGGCGATGTGACGTACGCCATAATCGCGCGTTGAGGAAGACGTGCCGGATTTTTAATTTTTTGTCGGCGAATTTTGCCGCGAAACCAAAGCAAAGCATAAAGCCAACTCAACGCATTGGCAAACAACAGTCCGGCAAAATGCGCCTTGAATATTCCCCAATCCGTGAAATTCATGACCGCCCACACTGGCAAAATGCCGACAACAGTCACGAACAGAACAACAAAATAATGTTTGGCCAAATACAAAATAGTTAGTGCAAACCATAATTCTGACAAAAGAACAAAATAAATCAGGCTATTGATTGCCATTTCCGTTCTGAAAAACGGGAATAAAATATTGCTTGCGAAAAAGAAGATCGTCAGTCCAATCACAATCAACCCGTGGTAGCGGAACAATCTCAGATAACTCATCCTCGCCAGCAAATATTCTCCGGCGTTCAAGTAAAATAGTACATCCCTGCCCGCAGCTTGAACGAAGCCACCGCTGACGATAAAACTCAAGATCGTTCCCAAGGCAACTACCGTAGCCTGCGCTTCGGTGAATTCAATGTACGCCCACAAAGAATAGCGAAAGAGAAACAACAACGCAATTTGTCCCAAAACCGGAATCATGAAACTCAAGCCGCGGGAATAGTATTTAACAAAACTTTTAATTGTATTTTCAATCTTTTGTTTTTCTTTTAGTTGTGAAGCGAGCAAATTTTGAATTTCTCCATCGCGCTGGCAAATAGCATAGACTTCTTCCGCCAGTCGAAAAATCGTTTCTGTTCCGAACTCCTGACGCGCATCTTTGTCGCGTAATCCCATGGATTCCAAAATAGCGGCAACCGCCCACCTGTCAAGCGGTCGCTGAATATTTTCTACGACCTTGAATGTCAGTTCCCTTTTGCGGGGATCCGATTCCATTTCAAAAGTAAAATTCGCGCGTTCTTCATTTTTATTTTCAGCAGCTTCGCTCATCGCTCAATTAACCAATTCGTGTGATTTCTCATCAGAAATTAGCCGCTCGTCGGGCCTTAAAATTTTTTCAAATATTTTCTTCATCGGCGCGTCAGAAATATTTTTGAAGGCTTGGTTGCGTTTTCGCTTCAGTTTGCGCAATCGCTGATACGCTTGCCAGTAGTGATCTATCGAAGTCGAAATGCGAAATTTCAACAGCACCTGCTCGCGCGCCAGCCGTCCCAAATGCTGACGCAATTCAGGATCGCGCAAAAGTTGAATCACGCCCTCGCCGAACGCCGCCCCGTCTCGCGGTTTCACAATGACGCCGTAACCAGCCAACGCCTCTTTGACGCCGCCAACATCCGTCGCCACGACAGGCCTGCCGCACGCCATGGACTCCAAAACGGTGTAAGGAAATCCTTCCGAAATACTGGAAAGCGCGCTGACATCGCCCTCGTTGTAAATTTCCGTCGGTTTGTTGTGGTAGCCGCCTAACTCAAAATTTTCTTCCAGATTCAACTCCCGAATCAAATTTCTGCATTTGGCGACGTAATCCGGCGCCACCTCCAGCGATCCGTAAACCACATATTTCACATTGGGGATTTTTTTGCGCACGTAATCGCAAGAACGAATCATGGTCTCAATATCTTTGAGCGGCATCACATGCGCTGCCGCCACAACAGTGGGTCTGCCCCGCGACCTTTCTGGTTTGCTTTTCGGCACAAAAATTCCCGGGTCAATTCCATTGTAAATTGTTTCTATCTTTTTCATGTCAGCGCCGAACAGTTTTTCCCAGCGAATATTGAAGTTCGCCACCGGAGAAACCTGATCGGCAAAGATGTAACTCAATTTGCTCACGATGATCGACAAGTTCATGAGAAATTTTTTAGTAAAAAACGAAAAATCGGCATTGGAAATAGCAATGTAACGCTCCCGCACAAAAACGCCGTGATCGGTTACAATCATCGGAGTTCCGTACTCCAATTTGGAAATAATGCTTGCCAGTCCGCTGAACCCGGCGATGGTGGCGTGGGTAACGTCCGTCTCCGGAATAGGCGCATGAATTCCCATGAGATAAAAATAGAGCCAGCGCATGGTAGTCGTGATGTCAAATATCGAGGGAATTTCTTCGTCCAACGCGCGATCGTAATAATAATCCATGACTTCTTTTTTAAATGTCTCCCAAACAATCCTGGAGCGAAATGTTTCCTTATAATCATAACTGAGAAAATAGCGGTACATTCTGTGGAAGACGTCGGCCAACAAAATGACCCTTTCGTCAGGAAACAATATCTCGCGAATCAGCGTGCGGAAGTAGGGAATGAATTTTTCAGCAATAATATCTTCCGTGGTTTGTTTCCGCCGAGAATAAATCTCCGAGAACGGCACATCCGGCAAAATGTACTCTGACGGCTCAATAACGCCCCAGAGCGGAATCTGCTGGATTTTGCGTACATTTTTCGGCGGCGAATATTTCAATTTAAAAGTCGGCGCGCCCGTAATCGCGTAAACGTAAAAATCAACCTGACTCAATTCGCTGGCTAAAATATCGCACCAGGTGCTCACACCACCACCCGCGTACGGATATGTCCCTTCTGTCTCCATCAACACTGAAATGCGATTTTTTTCCATGACTCACCTGCTGAAAAATTCAATGGTTGCTTTTAGTCCTTCGTCGAGATCAAAATCCGGATTAATTCCTAATGATTTTAATTTGCTAATGTCCGCCTGCGAATGCTTCACGTCGCCGGCCCTTTCCGCCGCATATTTGATGCTGGACCTGGAACCGGTCAGGCGGATTATTTTTTCTGCCAATTCATTAATGGTAATTCTACCGCCGCGCGCGACATTGTACACGCCGCTCGCTTCCTGATTTTGCGCGACAGCGACGTTGGCTTTGACAATATCTTTCACAAAAACAAAATCGCGCGTTTGCTCGCCGTCGCCGTAAATAATGATATCCTTTTCGCGCAATGCCCGATCAATGAAAATCGGCACTGCCGCCGCGTACTGTGAACTCGGATCCTGTCGCGGGCCAAATACATTAAAATAACGCAAACACACGGTCGGCACGCCGAATTCGTCGTGGTACATTTTGAAATAATACTCGCCGTCCAATTTTGTGATCGCGTACGGGCTTTTGGGCTCTGGCAGCATGGTTTCTACTTTCGGAACAACGGGATTATCCCCATAAATCGCCGCCGAAGTTGACAGTACAATCTTTTTCACTCCATTTTCTCGCGCCGCTTCCAGCAAATTGAGCGTTCCGTTCACGTTAATACTGACTGTGGTTGCCGGTTCTGACATGGATTCCGGCACGCTCACCAGAGCCGCGAGATGAAAAATATAATCCACTCCCCGAGTGACTTTTTTCACCAGCCGCGCATCCGTGACGCTTCCCTGCACAAATTTTACATTGAAAGAATCAATATTTCGTTTGTAGCCGCTACGCAAGTTATCCAGCGCAATCACTTCATCGGTCTCATGAAAATGCTCCACAATGTGACTACCAATAAATCCGGCGCCGCCGGTGACTAATATTTTCGCCATTTTATTCACTCCTTGCTTTTGTAAAATAGTTTTCAGATTGTATCTTTACCGTGCTTGCTTTCTCGATCAATTGTCTGTAAGTTTGACGATAGCGCTGAATCATCTTTTCCGAACGATAAAATTTTTCGATTCTTTTTCTACCATTTTGCGCACATTCACGCCAGAGAGAGGGATTTTTCAATATCCGGAGCATGGCGGCGGAAATTCCGGCAACATCGCCCACACGACAGAGCAAACCCGCTTGTCCCAGACCGTCGTTTGCTCCGTTAATAATTTCATCACATCCGCCCACATCAGTTGCCACGACAGGAATTCCAGCCGCCATAGCTTCCAGAAGCGCGAATGGCTGTCCCTCACTCACACTTGTCAACGCAACAAGATCCAGATTGGCATAAAAATTCAACGCATTAATTCTACCAGTAAAAAATAAATTTTCCAGGCCTAATTTTTCCGCCAGATTTTTGCATTTCAAATAATAATCACTGTCCTGCTCAATGGGGCCTATGACGTAAAAACGCGCCTCAGGAAAAACACTGCGCACCCGAGCGCTGGCGCGAATGAATGTTTCAATATCTTTGATTGGCGTCACTCTGCCGACCAAGCCGACGGAGGGAGCCGCTGACTGTTGCCAGTTTGACTTGGCTGCCATCGGCGGGAGCTTGACGCCGTTGTGAATCACGCGACATTTTCCGGCATTTGCAGAAACAGACAGTTCCATTCTTCGATTCGTTTCGCAAACGGTCGTGATTAAATCCGCTTCCCGATAAGTTTGTTTGGCAATTCTTTTAAAAAATTGAAGCCAGGAAAACCAATTTTTTCCCAAAAATAATTCCGTGCGTTTCATCTTCATCACTTTGAAACCGCACTCGATTTCATCGGCGCCGAGTTCAATCTCATGCCAATAAATGCCATGTTCTGTGAGTAAAAGAGGCCTCATTCTCCTCCGCTTCAGCTCCGTCCCGATCCAGCCGGCAAATCCTGTGGACAAAGAATGATACAAATCAGCATCCGGAATTTGCGCCAAAATTGATTCGAAATCAGCGTGATCTTTATCGATCAAAATCGGCAGGCACAGCAGCTCGCGCACATTTTGCGGAAGCTGATATTTTTCCTGTTCCGGCGCTTTTCCGGAATACAAGTGCACAATAGAAAATTCCACATCAGTCATTCCGTTGACGATTTCGTGGACCCAGGAAGAAACTCCGCCCACAAAATAGGGATAAGTGCCCTCCAATATCAAGCAAACGTGCGTCATCATTTTCTCCGATCTTTCCACATCACAGTTTTTGTACCGACTTCCAGTGGCACATATTCCACGCCGTCGAGCAATGTTCGCATCAGATAAATGCCGTACCCGCCTTCAGACGCTTTTTCCAGATCAGGACTCGGGACATTGTTGGCGTCAAATTTTTTCCCAAAATCGCGCAGAACAATTTCCACTTTGTCGTCATCCACCTGCAATTTCACCCGGATCGGCTTGACTAACTCATCCTCATACGCATGGCGCAAGATATTCGACAAAGCTTCTGTCAGCGCAACTTTAATATCAATGATTTCTGAATCAGCAACCTTAAATTTGCCTAACTCATCAACGACCCAATTTCTGATCACTGGTATTTTGGTTAAATCGCCGTCAAAATTCCTTACACTTTTCCTTTTTTTCATTGACTCCGGTCTCTTTGGCAGTTTTTTCAGTTTTACGTGCAGCATGGCGCGACACACAAATCGGCGCAGACATCGGAAGCGGTGCGGTCCATGGTGCAAGGACTCATCAGAATCAGCAAAAAGCAAACTCTATTCCAACATTGATTTTACGGCTATCATTGCAATTTTATTTTACAATAGGAACACAAGTTTTATCTTTCTTGTTGATTTTATTAAACTTACATTTTCAATACCACAAAATTCCTTTTCCCTGATTTCCAAATAAAATCGGGAGTTAATAAAAGTCCATCATTGTGGATTTCAAAATGAAATACTTGCGGTTTCAATAACGGTAATGAACAGGGAGCGTTTTTTTGTGTTTTGCACCGGCGATAAATCGTGGTATTTTTACGATGGTCGTTATTATGTAGCAGTTTGTACAAGCGCCACAATACACTGCGTGTCCGAAAAGTAACGAATGCAAATTTGCATTCCCCACATACAGACATTTTTAATGAAAACAACACAACATAAAATGCAAAATTTGTTAATGAATATGTTTTTTTCCACCCTTGCAAAGGTTTCGAACCCTTGCAAGGATCTCTCATCCAATTCATTGTGGTGCGGAAATAAAATACAAAAAAAGGCTTCTCCCAGCCAAAATCAGCCGAAAAAAGCCTTTTTGAAAAATTTCTTTCAGTCCCGATTAATCCATTCGCCCAATAAAATCTGCGCCGACCTGTGACCTAATCAGCGTTCTTGTCCGGATGTAAAATTTTCTCCAGAGCATTGAGATAATTGGAAAACGCCTTTTTCCCGACTTCTGTGATAGAGATCGTTGTCAGCGGTCTTTTGCCGGCAAAAGATTTTTTTATTTTGACGAAACCGGCCTGCTCCAACTTCGACAAATGCACGCTCAAATTTCCGTCCGTGGCGCCAATGGTCTCCTTCAAAAAAGTGAATTCCGCTTCCTTCGATGAAATCAAAATGGAAAGAATTGCCAGCCTGACGCGGGAATGAATGATCGGATCAAGTCCGGGCAATTTTTCCGCACTCATTGCTCACCGCCTTTCTTGTACATGCGATTGATGATAATTCCTGGCAAAAGATAGCCGAAAAACGTCGCCGGAATGAACACCAGCGCCCGATAATTGGGATGGACGAAAATCATGACGACAGCGGCTGCCCACCAAACTACGCCGCACCATTTCAGGAAATTCCATTCGTAAATGCCGCCGGAAACAAAAACAGCCAAACCGGCGATCGTGGACACTAAAATGGAGATGACCTCGTAGGAATAGACGCCTGCGAGCGGAAAAATAAAACCCGTGAGAAAAAATGCAATACCGCTGCCAATCCAGAGATGTTTTAGAGTTTCTTCGGCGTATGTTTTGAAAGTCGCCCTTTTTTCCGCCTTCCTGGCTTTGAGACTGGTAAAAGCTGCGCCCAGTCCCATGAGAACAAACCAGTCCACCCAGATCAAATTGTACTTTTCCAGATAAATGAGCGCGTACATTACCGCAACAGCGAGAATGATCAGCAAACCCCAGACAACGAGGTACGCTCCTGACCCGGTCGTCGAACGCCGCGTCTTTTCGACCATCGCTTTGATGAGCCGAATCTCTTCTTGAATTTCTTCTGCCTTCATCGTTCCTCCAATTTTTAAAGTTATTGTTTTTACAAAGTACTTTGTATTACAAAGCAAATATACAAAAAAAATAGTCGGAAGTCAAGTTTTTTTTTATTTTTTTAAGAAAATTTTGTTTGGCAGGGAATAGCGTCCTGTCGGAAATTTTTAGTTTTTCCAACGATAAAAAAAATCAAGGGCAACAATATCTGACAAAACAATGCCATTACTGGCAATCCACGGTAAATTTGTTCAGAATAATCATACTTTGCCACTTGATTTGACTATGTCATAAATTTCGCGAGAATTTCTCACTTTTCTTCTAAAAATTTAAACTTCTTCTCCCGATAAAATTTCAAACAAATATCGACAATCTCGCTGTCGTAATAAATCCCTCTGCCCGATTTTATTTCCTTAATCGCTTCTTTGATTCCCTTTGCCGGCCGGTACGGTCGATGCGACGCCATCGTTTCCACGACATCCGCCGCCGCGATAATTCGCGCTTCCACGATGATTTCCGGGCCGAGCAGTCCATCCGGATAACCGCTGCCGTCCATTCGCTCGTGGTGCTGCAAAATTGCCTGCGCAATGGGCCAGGGAAAATCGATAGATTTCAAAATGTCATAACCAGCCCGGGGGTGAATTTTGATCAGATCAAATTCCGAATCAGACAATTTACCCGGCTTGCTCAAGATTTCCGTGGGCACGTAAATTTTCCCAATATCGTGCATTAAGCTAGCAATGCGAATGCCTTCGATTTTATCTTTTGAAAGCCCCATTTCTTCGGCAATCATGCACGTCAATTCCGATACGCGCCGCTGATGACCAGCAGTGTAAGGATCGCGAATCTCAATCGTCGCAGTGAGCGCAGTGACAATTCCCTGCAGCGTTTTCTGCATTTTCTCATAACTCTGCCGCAGTTTCACGTCTGCCAATTTTCGTTCCGTCACATCCATAGCAATGATGAGCGCGGAATCGACATCATGATTGCTACGCAACGGATAAATTCGCCATTCAAACCAACGACGGCCGCCGTTTATCTTCGCGGAATTTTCCGTAATCAGCGGGGCGCGCGATTTGATGACCTGACGGATATTTTCTGACAAAGCGTAGCCAAGCTCTCGCGGAAGAATATCTTCCACTTTTTTTCCGTAACCGTGCGTTGAAGGTAAATTCAAAATTTTTTCCGAAATTCTATTCAGAAATAAAATCTTCCCGCTGCGGTTCACTGAAATAATCGCCTGTCCCGAGCCTTCCACCAATGTCCGATATCGTTCTTCGGAAGCGCGAAGGGAATCTTCCATCGTCTTTCGGTCGGTGACGTCTTCGCCCGACGCGAGAATACCGATGCGATTTCCCTGTTCGTCGTCCAGGGGCGTGTTGTGCCAGGCGATGATGAGCGGAGACCTGCTGCCTTTGTTAGGAATAACGGCCATCTCCGTATATTGAAATTCGCCCTCCGGGCTCGCCAACAATTTCTTAAATATCTGGCGCGCCCGCGCGCGTTCCGATTTCGGCACAAAGGTAGCAAACCAGTCGCTTCCGACAATTTCCTCTTCGCTGCAATTTAAAATTTCCCGCCCTTTTTTGTTAATCATCGCCACTTTTTCATCCACGCCAATTACCACAAAAATCACACCGGCAACATCCAGATATTTTTGCGCCCAATCGCGCTCGCGAACAAGTTCCTGTTCGAACTGTTTTTTTTCTGTTACGTCCGAAACAATTTCAACGACGTGGGTTATCTTGTCTCCATTTGCCCGGTAAGGGATATTCGCAATTTCGTAACAGCGACGCCCGTAGTTTTTTGTCTCAAGCCACGCTTCGTAGGTGACCTCTTTGCCCTGCAAACACAGATCCAGTTTGGGCTTCATGATTTCTTGAAAAACTTTCTCGCCCCAGATTTCTGCCACACTGCGGCCAGTCACCTGTCCTGGAATTAATTTGTGCGCCTGACAAAACGCGCGATTGATTGCTTCGTAACAATATTTTCGATTAATGAGCAGCATGAAAGAGCGAGAAGTATTGACAATAAAATCGTAGCGATTTCTAATTTCTTCTGAAATCCGTCGTTTTTGTAGTTGTTCGTTTTCTTTTAAAGCGCGCCGAATAGCGGGAATGAGCCTGGCAAGACGTTGCTTGAGGACGTAATCGGTAGCGCCGTTTTTGAGCGTTTCGATGGCGGACTCCTCGCCGAGTGTCGCGGAAACAAAAATAAAAGGCACTTCCGGAAAATCGTGACGGACTAATTTCAGCGCATCTGCGCCGCTATAGGCAGGAATGGAGTAATCGCACAAAATAAGATCGAATGACTCTTGCTTTAATTTTTTCTTGAACATCTCCGGCGTCGACGCCTGCACTAAATCAACAACGAGGCCCTCCTCTCGCAAGAGAGAACGGACTAATTCAAAATCATCGGCGTTATCTTCCAGATACAATATTTTTACTTCTTTCATTCACGAATACCATTTTTCGTTACCATGCGCGCCGTCGACCTTTGCCCCATTATTGGCGCAATTGGAAATTTAATTCCATCGTTTCATTATCGTTATCCCCCATTATTATATTAAAAAACAGAGCACAAATATTGAAAATTTTTTCAGTATCTCCTTTAATAATGAGATTTTTTTGGATAATTTTGTGTGATTTAGATCACGTCACCTATCAATTTGCCTGAGAAACACAAAAAACATTTCTCCACGGATCCGCTTTGTCATCATTTCTCTCCCTTTCCCAGAAGCATGTCGCTGTAGGAATTCGCCAATAAATCGCTTTTCTGAATGCCAAACCATCTCAAGTATCTCTCGCATTGTTCACGTAGCTCCGTTTCAGAAAAACGCCCTTCGCTGTCAATCGCTTCGATTTCAACAAACGCGCCCAAGCCGGCAACCCGGTCGATATGAAATTTCACATTGTCGATGAAATAAATTTCGCGTTTCTTTTTCACGACAACCTTTATGCCATAGGCATCGGCGAGAATTTTTTTGAGCACGGATCCTTTTTTTGTGGAGAACAGCGTCACTTGCGACGTTTTGGGATTTGATGAATTCTCCCGAAAATAGTGAATCAAATTATTTTCAATTTTCCCCTCGCGAAGTTTGAGCCGACCGTTCGGGCAATGGAAATAAGTGTCAACTTGCTCATCTGTCCCGTGGAAATCCGCATTTTTCGCAGCGAGAATCCGCCTAATTTTTTCTGCATCAGGGCAAATGGCTTTAATTTCAACATTGAGATGAGTCACGTTCGCCTCTCAAATTTTTTAAATAGTGTAATTTGCCGCAAAATAAAATCAAAAATTCATGTCGATTCCGGCCTGAAAAGCGTACCCGCCAATGTTGTGCCCCACAAATCCGGGAGTGCCACCTTCTCCGGCGGAGGTAATTTCAAATTCCAGAAATAGCCCGAGATGACTCAGCAAAGTTCTGTGGGAGCCAATTTCAAAATAAAAGCCATTACCTTTTGTTTTTCCGTTGGTGTCATTTTCGAAAACAGACAGGCCTGGCGTCTCATCAATGGAGATGAATGTCAATCCCAATCCGGTGTAGAAATTCCATCTGCCCACCATTTCTGCGTAGCGCCGAATGCCGACGTTAATGAATCGCTCATCCCAGTTTGCGGTTTTCACCGTTTTAATCCCGGACTTCATGTTTTCATTCAAATAGCGCGAATATTGCACGGAGAGATAAATTCCCCGATAAACGCGCACGTCAAAATGGCCGCTGTAAATTTTGTCCCATCGCGTGGTGTACTTGGCGCGAAAATCGTCCAGAGCGACGTAAAAATAGCCAGCAGAGCCGCCAGTCACCACAGTGGGCAATCGAAAAGAATCCCAGCACTTTGCCTGTCGGGGGTGGAACAGAAAAATGGCAACAAAAATTATCATCAAAAAAATTGATCGTTTCATCTACGCCTCCACATTTTTTTGTCAAAGAGACAACCTTTTCTGGTTTTGTGCTGTCTAAACAAGTAGAGAGAAACCCAAGGAGGGAAAAGCACTTGTCAGCCGTTGTCATTATTTTTTTGGCATTCGTTGTTATTTTTTGGCGCGCTCCGTTTCCGCTGCCTGCCACGCTAAAAAAACCGTTTCGCCCGACATATCTCGTAGCGCTGCTCTTTTTGCTGTTGCTTTTGCTGGCGCTGGATTCGGATTATCGCAAATTCGCCGACAACGATCAGCAATTGAGTTCCGACCAAAACACCAAAGTGATTGAAAAATCCTTTTCTTTGTGAACCAAAGCTTTGCCTCGATTCGATTTTTCTCCCATCGTTTATGCCATACGATCTCTTTTATTACCGCCAAGTACACGCGCAACAACGATTACGATGATCACGCCAGCGATATCAGCCGCCACGTCGAAAATATCCGCCGTCCTTCCCGGAACGAAATATTGATGAATTTCATCCAACATCGCGTAGCTTGCACCGACGATAAGCGTCAAAGATAACGCGCGAAAACTAAAATTTCCGCAAGGCAGATATTTGAAAGCCCGCAGCAACAACGCCGCCAAGATCGCATATTCAATTGCATGAGCAACTTTGTCCTGCATTTTAAAGCCCATGTCCGGCACAGACAATCTGGAAATGGACGATTGAACGAAAATCGCCGTCATCCAGAAAATTGCCGGAAACTGATAGCGAAAAAATCTCCCGTATTTTTTCATCGACCCCGTCTTTTTGCATTTTGATGCAAACCAATTGTTATTATCCTGAAATTCATGTGAGAAATATTCACATCTACAAAGATAACATTATTTTTTTATTATTCAATGATTTTCTCCTTGATTGTTAAAAAATTTTGCCGTACATTTTTTGATTAATCATTTGTACAGCAAAACACAGGGAAATATGAACGAGCCAACAACCGACAGCGACTTGATCAAACGCGCGCTTATGGGGGATCAGCAAGCATACAAGGAAATCCTGCGCCGCTACAGGCCTCCTCTGTACAATTTGCTCTATCGCATGGTTCGCAATAAAATGGACACAGAGGATTTGGTGCAAGAAGCGTTCATCAAAGCATTTTCCTCGCTTGCCAGCTTCAATCATAATTACGCGTTCTCGACCTGGCTGTACAAAATTGCCATCAACAATTGCATTGATTATTTTCGCAAGAAAAAATTGAAAACGCTCTCCATCGACACCCCCATCGATTCCAAAGACGGAGAAATCAAACGTGAACTGCCGGACGTGAGTTTCCGGCCTGACAAAAACATACTCAACGAAGAAAAAGATCGCATGATTCAGGAGGCGATTCAAAAACTGCAGGAGAAATATCGCACGCCGATCATTTTGCGCCATCAGGAAGAAAAGTCTTACGAGGAAATTAGCGAAATCATGGGGATACCGCTGGGCACAGTCAAAGCGAGAATCTTTCGCGCCAGAGAGATGTTGAAAAAAGAATTGAAATCAAAACTTTTTCCCAAGTAATCTCTTGTGAGCGCAAGAAATCGGAAACTTTGTTCTTTCTGATAAATCTCAAAAATAAGGCGTCTGCCCCACCATTTAAGGATTATTTTTCAAGCAGGTCTGACTGTTCTTCGAGATAAGTTTCCAAAAAATAAATTACATCCAGCTTCCCGATCAATTTGCCGTGGCCATCCAAAACCGGCACTTCATAAATATCGCGTTCCATCATCATTTTTAGCAGATCCTGAATATTATCATTAGGCTTTGCCAAGAGCACGTCCTTTACAAAAATTTCTTCAACGTTCTCTGCAGTGGCTAATTTGTAAAGTTCGCTGATTCGCGCTGACGGCGGCAAATAGTGATGAAAAAGACTGCGAAAAAGGAGTTTGCGATTGATGAGGCCAAGCAACTTGCCCTTGTTATCGACAATGTAAAATTGATGCGTCACCGGCAACTCAATAAACTTTCGGATGAGTTCAATGACGGACGTCTCCAGCGAAACTGTTATCGGCTTTTTCAATCCTTTGATATCTCTAATTCTAATCGGCTTCATTTTGTTCTCCGTGGAAAATTGCTACTTCACATGTTCAGGGATTTCACCCGCCTTCTTAATCGCGTATTTTACTGATGGCGGCCCGATAATTTGCACCAATAGCGTAGTGGCGGCAATGACATTAATGACAGTGTGTCCCAACAGGCGACCCGCATCGCCCATTTGACCGAAATGCTGATAAATATCCAGCGCCAAACCGATTGCCACACCGGCTTGAGAAAAAAGCGCAAACCCCAGATATTTCTGTACGCTCTCATCCGCGCCGGAAAATCTTGAGCCAAGATAGGCGCCGATCCATTTTCCCGCGGTTCTGCCCATAACATAGAGCAAGCCGAGCATTCCCATTTTGGGAAGCAAACCTAATTGCAGTCGCGCGCCGACAAAAATGAAGAAAATGATGTAAATCGGCGGGACAAACGATTTGACCAGATCAAAATTCGGCTCATTTCTGTCAGTGTGCAAATTGGTCAAAACCAACCCTACTGCCATGTTTGTCAAAATCAAAGAAAACTCAAAATGACTTGCCAGCCCACTTGCCAAGAGAACGGCCCCGATATTCACGACCAACTTATCATCTTTCAGCTTCACAACGCGCAAACCATAATCCAGCAATAATCCAATCGCTCCCCCTAAAAACAGAGAACCGAAAATCTCCGTCAGCGGCTGGACAATCATGACGCTCGCATCGAGACTTCCTCCGGCGACGAGCACGTTAGCAAAGGCAAAAGCAAAACCGTAAAGTATCAGCGCCAAACCGTCATCGAGAGCCACAATAGCGAGAATTGTCGTCGTCAGAGGGCCTCGCGAGTGATATTCCCAGAGCACATCTACTGTGGCAGCCGGCGCGGTCGCGGAACACAAAGCGCCCAACAGCAGAGCCAGCGGCAGATTCTTTGTCAACAAAAATGTCAAAACTGCCACTAAAAACATGGCCAATAGCCCCTCGGAAAGCAGAATTGCCAAAAATTGTTTGCCGTATTTTTGAAAAACCGATTTTTTCAGTTCGCCGCCGACCATAAATCCGATGAACGCCAGCGCCAATTGCGTCAACGGAACAAGTTTGTCCAGCAACTGTTCAGAGACGAAATGGGTTACTGAATCCCCTAAAATCACTCCGGCAACGATATAGCCCACAACCTGCGGAATGCCGATCTTTTCAAATCCTCTTCCGAACAGCAAACCGACAATGACGATCACGCCAAATAAAAATAAAATATTCATCTTAATTTTCTCAATTTAAAAAAGCATTAATAAAAATTCCTGCTGCCATCTTTTCAATCGCAGCAAGAATTTTCTCTTTTCTCAAACGACAAATCACTTTGCTAATTTCACAAAATCCTTAATCGCATCTTTGTGCACTAAAAAAGTCAACATTTTCAACTTAACAAAATCATCGCGAAAAAAATAGTAGCCTTTAAACTTCCCCTTATAGGCGCTGGAGGCAGAATCCTTGATGAGGAACCAATCGTGTCCTTTGAAATGTTTGTAACCAACCAAATGAATGCCGTGGTCATCCGTCGAAGTGTGATTGTACCAGCGAAATTCGCGGGAATCCTGATTGATTTTATTTGCGGGAATATCAAACGCCGGAATCACCGCAATGTCCTCTTCGCCGTAACGGCCAGGTTCCGAAACATCGCCGCCGATGGCTACGGAATAGCCGTTGCGAATAGCATGTTTCAGGGCTTTGTACCAGACATCCAGCGGCACGTTGAAATAAGCTTTGCTATGCCACCAATTGTCAGGGACTTTGTATTCGCCCCAACTGTAAAAAGGCTGATCCTTAAAAGACATCAAGTCAACGTAATCATCCAACGGCAACGCGACCACTTTTTCGGCGAACTCTTTGGGAGTCATCTCTTTTCCATCCACAACAATTTTTTCCGGCGGTGCGCCCATGTATTTATTGAGAATCATTTTTACCGTGTTCAACGCAATGTCTTCATCCCAGTAATTCTTCTCTTTCAGAAAATTGAGATAATCGCGAATCTCGCGCACCATTTTAGAATGGTTGTAATGCTCCTGGCCGGGAAGCAAGCCGTCGTAATCAGATCGCCGAACAATGCCGTACTGTTTCATGCGTTCGATGACGGCATTGTCTTCTGAACCTTCATCGACGAGAGACTTCCCTTTTTCCCGAATAAAACGGCGCGCTTTTTCCACATATTCCCAGTAAACAGTGTACATTTCTGATAATTTGATTTTTTTCTTGTGAATGCGGTAAATTTCCGATTCCAAAAATGACGTCGTGGAAAAGCACCAGCACGTGCCGGTAGTATCCTGACGAATGGGGGGAAAATGAAAAACTTGCTGAAAAACTTCCGGCGACGCCGGCTTTTTGATTTTTGAAAAATCCGCCGACAAAATCGTATCCGGCTTGCCGTAAAAATTGGTGGTCGGCTTGTAGATTACAACATCCTGAGCAAAAGAAGTGCTGACAAAAAACAATATCAGCAGTAACGAAAAATATTTTGCAGATTTGGTCATTTTCAATATTCCTCATTTTTAGTGTCTGTGAAATTTTTCCTGAACTTCGTAATCACGATCCTGAAGTTCGTTTTTGGATAATTGGTCCATAATTTCTTTGACCGTTCCCGAAGCCCCGCGGACGACATGAATTCCCAATTGCTCAAAAAAACCAATGGCTCTGCCGCCGATGCCGCGCGCTACAAGCAAATCCACATTTTGTTGAGCCAGATAATTCGGGATATCGCCAGGCCCGTGATCTTCCAACGGATTGACGATGACATCAACGGAATAGCTGCCCTCGTCTTTTCGGTCAACGAAAGCAAAAAACGGCGCATGACCGAAATGCTCGCTGATGGGCGAATTCTCACCCAAATTTTCCAGCACAGGAATTGCGATTTTCATTTTTTTATTCCTCCGATTACTAATTTGATAAAGTCAATAATTGATCGTTCACAAAATAACAAATTTTATGATACGAAACAAGAATTATTTTTCTCTGTCGCGATCGGCACAAGAAAGTAATTAGACAGGATGAACAGGATTTTTTTGAAGAAATCAGGATTATCTTGTAAATCCTGTCACTAATTTTTTTAACTAAAATTCGATAGGGCAAAAAATCATTTGCTCAGCACGGCATTCAGCACCATGATGATCGATGCCGCAAGCGTCGTGTAGGCAAACAGCAATTTCAATTTCGCCGGTTTGGTTTTCATCGCCATTTTGCCGCCGATAATTCCGCCAACCGCTCCGGCGAGCGCAATGGGCACTGCGAATCTCGCATCGAAATGGCCGGAAACCACGTGTCCGGTAAAGCCCATCAGTGCCGTAATGGAAACAAGCGTGGTCGCGGTTCCCACAGCGATGCGCATGGGCACGCTGCACGCCAAAACCATCAACGGCACCAAAAATGAACCGCCGGAAACGCCGACCATGCCGGCGCCGAAACCCGTGGCAACGATGATGGGAACAGCAATTTTGATATCGACCATAAAATCATTTTCCCCGGATTTGAGGTACCAGACCATTTTCTTTCTGGCTTTTATTTTCTCTTCAGCTTCTTTCACTGGTTTCAGCATGAGAAATGCGGCGATGAGCAGAAAAAATGAGAACACAAATTTCAAAGTCTTTCCCGAAAAATAGGAAGAAAAATAACCGCCGCAGAAAGCCGATACTGCCGTCAACGTACCGATGAAAAATACCAATTTCCACTCCACGACGCGTTTCTGTCCGTAAATCAGCGTCGCCGCCAGTGAAGAGATGAAAAGGATAAACTGTCCCGTTGTGGCTGCCTCATGCATGCCGACGCCGAAAAGAACGAGCGTGATCACGTAAAAATTCCCGCCGCCTCTGCCGGTCATCGTCATCAGTGCCGC
Source organism: Calditrichota bacterium (assembly GCA_013152715.1). Taxonomy (NCBI): domain Bacteria; kingdom Pseudomonadati; phylum Calditrichota; species Calditrichota bacterium. The sequence continues at coordinate 18,381 of JAADFU010000147.1, read as the reverse complement.
AATCAGAAAAATCGCCAGTGCCACTAACCCGATTTTCATTTCCGTCTCCGTTTTCCGCTTACAACATCAGCGACTGCCAAACAAGAAATATTGCAACTGCACCACAAACTCATCATTCTTCATTTCGTCCGCGGCTTCAATTTTGTGGACGTAATTCAACAAAATTCGATTCCATTTATTGTTGAAATAATAATCCACGCCAATTGTCAACCACGACAGGTCGTGCGAGTTTTTTATACTTCGATTCGGGTCAAAATGTTCGTAACGCAACACACATTGCCAGCGATCTGTCAAAAACTGGGAATATTGGCAGAACCAGCCGCTGGCTCGGACAGTTGCTATTTCTGCGCCGTCAAATAAAAATACTGCCGACAAATATTCCGCTGCGAGCTGCGTTCCACCGGAAGTAAGCGCCACAGCGTAATCCTTTCTCCGGTCATTGCCGGCGAAATGCTGAAAATAAGATTTGTCGCAGCCGGGAAGCTGTTTGACAAAATTGTTGTCTCCATTTTGTCGATACGAGCAAGCGAATTGAGACAAAAATTGTACTTTTTTTCTCCACGCTGGGAAATTAAGATTTCTTTTGTAACTCAGCCGCGCTACGACGAGCGGAAAATTTTTGTCAGCAAAACCGTTGTTCGCGCCGTTGCCCGTCATGAGCGCAAATTCATATTGAAAAAAAGACGCGACTTTCCCGAAAAACTGAGCGCCATAATCCCGCACGAATGACTCGCCGAGAGAGCCATTCGGAATGAGGCGGTTAATTGCCTGGCTTCTCTCCGTAGTCGGCAGGCGAGAATCCGCCTGAAATCGCTCCCAACCAAACGGCGGCTTGAATTGGCCTATTTTTAAATTTAAACTTTTGCCAAACGAATATTTGAAATAGGCATGTTCTAAAAAAAATTCATCGTCAGTTGCACTGTAATTATTTGTCTTGTAAGTCGCCTGTGCGTAAAAAGTGACTTTCTGATTGATCTGCCAATCCGCCGCTAACTTAAAACGTCGTAGGCTCCAGTGATCCTCGCTTATTTTGTTCTTGACATCATTTTCAATAAAACTGTAACGAAGATGAAAGTAGCTTTTGCACTGGAATTTTCCGGGCAAAAAAGATGGCGGCTTCGCCGCAACCGGAAAAATATTAGAGAAAAAAATGAAAAATAAAATGAGCAAACGCTGCACTGAACGCTCCTTTCTATTCATAGAACCCACCTCTATCTTTAATAGATTCAGTTAATCTTGTAAACCCCGTCTAAAATGTCTCTATTTTCAGCCGATCAATCCCCAGATCATTTTCACCGCAATGGCGTAAAGCACAATTCCGATAATCAGTTTCACCTGCCTGCTTTTCAGTTTTGCCTGCATTAAATGGGCGCCTAAAATTGCTCCGCCAATTGAACCGATCGTGGCAAAAAGCAGCAATTGCCAATTGATATGCCCCAGCGACGCGTGACCTAAAAATCCGGCGAAAGATGAAAAAATAACAATAAAAGCCGTTGTTCCGCTCGCTTTTTTAGCATTAAAGCCGAGCCAGACCAGTACAGGAACGATGAAATTTCCGCCGCCCACGCCGAGCAATCCGCCCAGATACCCGGCGACCACACCAACACCCATACCGTAGCCTAATTCCTGTTTTGCAGTTCGGGGTTTTTCCCGTTCTTTGGCGCGGTAAAAAATCATCATGGAACCGGCAAAAATCAAAAAACCGATGAACAACCAGAGCAGAACTTCTCTGTTCACGAACTGGCTGCAATAGGCTCCCAGCGGGGAAAAAATAACGGCAATTATGATGATTGGGATTGCCGTTTTGAAGACAACTAATTTATGTTTGACGTAAGTCCGCGACGCGAAAATCATGCTGATTGAATTGAGCAGCAACGCCACTGCCATCGCTTGCTTCGCGTAGCGGAATTCCCAGCCAATAAAAAGCCGGAATGAGAATAAACGCAGCTCCCACACCGGCGATAGTCAGCACCGTGGTAAAAATAAACACAATGAGCGCAGCTACCAAAAATGTCACCATCGTAAGTTCCTTTCGTTCGGAAGCAAGACAGGACTGGCAAAACTTTTTCTCACAGAATTTTTTTCATCGTGCAAAACATCTCATTTTGCCAACCCTGTCCGGAATCAATGTTATCATAATTTTTCAAAGCACGGGATGCACACTGGCTTTCCGTTCACCATTTTCGTTGTATTTTCAAATACAATCTCATTGCAAATATCGCACTCGTGCCAATTGAAAGTGCCTTTGGGAGGTTCCACGTCTGCTTCGTGAATTTCGCCCAAGACGAACAAATCTTCATCTTTGGCATTGAAAATATTTTCCAACAACGGATCCAAAACTTCTGACGAGATGTCTTTGGGTTCCACTTTCTGGCGCCGCAATTCCACGAACTTCGACGCCAGACCTTTTTTTTGAAAATCCGGTTTCATGGCAACGCGCACAGCTCTTTTTGTCTTCAAATCGACAAGAGTAATCGCATTTTTGCCGTAATTTTTCTTCTCGGCATTGCCTTTGCCGTAAGTGCAACCGGTCGCCGCCATGACGCCGTCCAAAAAGCAGGCGGTCGCATGGGCAGGACCATTTTCACAAATCAAGTAGAGCTCTTTGTTGCTGGCTCTCTCCACGCCCAATTTTTTCATCGCTACTAATCCGGCGCGGTAGCCAATGGGCATGGCCGGGCATCGGTGCCCGTGAAATTTAAACACCCAATCAGGAATCTGTACCATATTTCACTCCTTAGTTTTAATGATTAATTTTTGTAACAATTCGGGTTTAATTTTTTTTAATTTTTTGACAGGATAAACAGGATTGAAAGAATTAAATTTATGTTGTCAGTCCTGTCGAAAAAGCAACTTGGTACTATTTTTGCCAAATTAAAATTTATTTTTTCTGCCGCTTTTGAAATTCTTTTTCCAATTGGCCATTCAATGCCATGCCAACGACACAGACGCCGTTCTCGCGCAAAAACAACCGTTTTTTTAGCCGTTCCGGATCATCAGGATATTGCTCTGCCAGATGTTTTTTCAATAATTCAAAAAAAGAACGCAGGAATTCAGAATCGTCATTAAGAAAATTGTAAACCCAGGTCCCCTGCCGGCCTGAGCGTAAAAGACCGGCATTTCTCAAAATTCCCAGCGCTTTAGAAACGGTGTACTGCGGCAATTGCAGAGAATCTACCATTTCGCAGACGCAGAGCCGCTCGCCGGATTGCACAAATAAATTGACAATTCGTAACCGCGTCTCATCGCCTAATGCTTTGAAAACTGAAACATAATCCATCTCCCCTCTCCTTTTGTCTATATGCGCATATTTGCATATAAAATAACGTTTGTAAAATTAAAAGTCAAGCTTTTTTTTGACTTTTCTAAATTTTTTTTGTACTTTGCCAGAAAAAGAAAGCGTTGCCGCTGCGAAATGAATCAACTAAACAATGAAAAATTCCAAATTCAAAAAATATCATACAATAATTTTCAGCATGATTCGTCTTTAGGAGTGTGATGAGTCAATCAAAACTTAAAATAGCTTCGCTGTTCAAAAGTCAATATGCAGCATTGTTGAATTACGTTCAGGGCCAAATTTCTTCATTAGAGGATGCCGAAGATTTGATTCAGGACGTTTACTTCAAGGCAATGAAAAATCTAAATGCGCTGGAGTCAATTGACAATTTGACCGGTTGGCTTTTCACTGTTATTAAAAATGAAATCATTGATTGGTATCGCCGCAAAAAGCCAACTCAACTTTCTTTGGATGATGAGAACAAAGAAATCTGGGAAAAATTGCTGGCGGAAATGCCAGTTGACGTTGCCGATCGGGAGGAGCAAGATATTCTTCTCGAAGCAATCTACCGAGCCATTGAAAACCTGCCGCAGGAGCAGAAATTTGTATTCGTGGAAAATGTCGTCCAAGGCAGGACATTCCGTCAATTGGCTGAATTGACTGGCGAATCAATCAATACTTTGTTAGCGCGGAAAAGGTATGCGGTGATAAATTTACGGAAACAGTTGAAAAATTTGCGTGAAAATTTGGAATGACAGACTAAATTTATGAAAGAGTATAGAATGCTAAAAAATGGAATAAAGATCATCGACAAAAAAGGATTACATTACATTGTCGAAAATGACGGCAGTCTGAGAAAATTTAAGCCTTGGCTCGGAGACGCTTTTTCATTTCTATATGATTTCATCATGAAAAGTTCCATCTTTCCCAAGAAATTTGGTGGAGATATGAGCAAACATTATGAAATTCTCAGACAAGAGTTGAAAAGTGTTCTCGGCAAACAAGTTCTCGAAGTAGCAACAGGTAGCGGCAGTGCTGTTAATTTCTTACCAAATGCCAATCACTATATTGGCACAGATGTCAGCCCTGGCCTTTTAAAAAAAGCAGTTAAGAACTTCCGTAATTCGGGATTCAAACATGCCGAATTTTATGTGACGAGCGCAGATGCTCTTCCTTTTAGCGATAACATTTTTGATATTGTCCTTTGTATTCTCTCCCTCAATTTTTTCGACAATATCAAAAATGTTTTCAAAGAGATTAGACGAGTTTCGGCTCCAGATTCTATTCTCATTTGTAGTGTGCCCGTACCAGAGCGAAACAAATTGAGAAGTACAATCAATGGCAGATTATATTCAGAAAAGGAATTAGAAAAAATAGGCCAAGAGAATGGTTTTAGTTACGAAAGGATTCCTGTTGAAAATGGTGCTCTGCTATATTTCAGAGCAAAATTACAGCAGCGAAAGCGTTGTTAGTAAAAAACCTGCATAGCACATCACTAAATTGGTTTTTTGCTCTGCTGCGCTCCATAAAACCAGTGATTTCAATTGATTAATTGAGCACAAAATAAATTCAGGAAGGAGACAAGATGACACATGAATGCTTTTGGGAAAATGCACCCAAGCCGGTGAAAATTGTTTTAATTGCGCTTGGCGGAGTTTTAGTCGCTGCAGTCGTGGCGCTGTTTTTCGGTTTTGTCGTTCTGTGGCTCTGGAACTGGCTCATGCCGGCCATTTTCGGACTGCCAACCATCACATTCTGGCAGGCATGGGGACTGGTTTTGCTGTCGCATATTTTTTTCAAATCAATCACTCACCCGAATCACAGCCACCACGAACATTTTGGCTACCAAGCGCGTCACGAGGAATTTTTTCAAAAAATCAAAAGGAAATTTGGACCAGGGCCAGAGGCAAATTGAAGAGACATAGGGCGGCGCAAATCACGCCGCCTTTTCTGGCAGCCAATTTTTAATTTGATTGTATCCGGGCACTCTACCGGCGCTCTTGAGCTTGCCGTCAATGATCAAACAGGGCGTCTGGATGACGTCGTATCTCAAAATTTCATCAATTTCTTGTTCCGAAATTTGAGCTATTCATTACCGTTTGAAATCAATCCCACGCCCTGGCACTGATTGCATTCAAACTGCAGCGTTACATGGCTAATCTCAAATTCGTGTTTTAACTTTTCTTCAATTTTTCTGCCTAAATCATTGCTTTCGCTCACCAGCATGTCGCGAATATTCACATGCCCTTCCAGATGGACATCATTTTCTCCGACCAGCCACAAATGTAAATGATGAAAATCTTCCACGCCTTCAAATGATTCAATCGTCTCTTTGATTTTTGTCACTGGGATATTGGTGGGCGCGCCTTCCATTAAAATATGAATTGCGCCGATCAAAATGTGGTAGCTCTCTTTTAAAATGTACAAGCCGATCAAAATGGTCAAAATCGGATCGAGCCAGTAGATTTTCCAGAAATAAATCGCCAGTCCGCCGAGCAAAACGCCCAGCGACGAAAGTGCATCAGAAAAAAGATGCAAATAAGCGGAGCGGATATTCATGCTGGAATCTGAATCACGCCGCAGCAGCAATGTTCCGATGACATTGGCAATTAATCCGACCGCCGCGATTCCGGACATCAGACTCCCCTGAACTTCAGTTGGATGAATCAATCGAAGTGCGGATTCATAAAATAGATACAGCGAAATGACCAGCAGCACCGAAGAATTGATCACCGCCGCCAAAATTTCCGCGCGTTTCAGGCCGAAAGTGTGCCGTTGGGAGTTATCGCGCTCACGCAGACGCAGCGCGATGTAGCTGATGATCACCGCCACGCCGTCGCTGAAATTGTGCAACGCATCGGAAATCAGCGACAGACTCCCGGCAATGATGCCGCCGACAATCTCAACAACGGTAATCAGAAAATTCAACAAAATCGTGATGATAAACCTAACGCCCGTGTCGGCGGGTATTTCGTGATGATGGTGTTCAGTGCTCATTTTTTTCCTTCGAAATTAAATAATTTTTTTGAGAGGATAAGCCAAAAGAATAATAAACACGAAAAGCACTGCCAATAACTTTTTCCGTTAACTCTTCGTATTTCATTATTTTCTCGCCCCCATTCTGATTTTTTTTGACTTATTGGCGGCGGAAAAATAAATTTTTTATCCTGAAAATCCCGTAAATCCTGTCAAAATATTTATCCTAAAAATATCACTTCTTTCACAATAAAAACCATTCCAATCAAAATCAGCAATACCCCCAGCAAAACAGACATTAACTTTTCAGGTAAACGTTTTGTCATAAATCGCGCCCCCAACTGCGAACCGACGATTGCCGCCAGAGCCGTGACAACGACAATTATCAGCGGCACAGTCCCCATTTTCCAGTGCGCGGCGCTTCCGGATAGCGTAGAGATACTCGTAACGAATGCCGAAGTCGCTGCCGCGTGTTTGGGCGTCAAACCCAGCAACAGCAAAGCCGGCACAACAAGCGAGCCGCCGCCGATGCCCAAAAGTCCGATCAAAAATCCGATAGCGCTGCCGGCAAAAAAACCGAGCACTATTTTTTGCTTGCGGCTGCGAGCAATCGGCTTGACAGCCGGTTTGTAAATTCTCTGTAAACCAAGTGCAATCAAAAACAATCCGATGAACAGAGCAATGAAATGATCCGGCACTTTGTACGTCAAATGCGCACCGGCAAAAGTCATGGGAATCGCAGCAACGATTAGCGGAATCCCTATTTTGAATTCTACCAGTTTTTTTCGGCGATAGTAAAGAAATGCCGAGGTCTGCGTGACAAAATTGATGGTGAGCGCCAGCAAAATCGCCTCGCTCTTCAGGGACATTCCCAGCCAATAAAAAATCGGCACGTACAATTGAGCGCCGCCCAGGCCAAACATGGACAATAAAAACGAAATCAGTAACACAATCCCGATTAACGCGAGCGGCATGGCTCCCAGGCTTGTCAATTAACTATTTTCCCAGTCATTTTATTTATTTGCAATTAAGTGTTTTTAACTAATCTTTCCTGTAAAAGTTGCACCAATCCCACCAGTCCGACGCGGAAACCGGCAATGACAACCATTGTGATTTCTTCGCTCATGGCGCGCAATATTTTTTTGCAATCTGAATCAATGCATTCACCCAAAGCGCATCAGCAAAACTTCTCCTTCATTTTAGGCTATTCCGATAAATCACAACATTCATCGCCAGCAAAACAATATCTTCCGCCAATTTTTGCATCCCGATCTTTGTCTCTTCTGCGCCGACAGCAAAACAGCCGCAGCTAATATCCAGCCCGCGCACCAGCGCCGAAGCAATCGCCACGATGAAAATGAAATTCAACACTAACAAAATCAACGCCGAAGCAGAAAGACAGCGACTCGTCAAAAGCAACATGCCGCAAATCAGTTCCAGCCACGGCAGAACCACAGCCGTAATGACCACAAAAAAATATGGCAAAATGCGATAATTATCCACTTGTTCGGCAAACCCGGCCGGATTGGCGATTTTCACGGCGCCGGCGTAGATGAAAATTCCGGCGATGATGATCCGCAACAGCCAATTGATGAGCCTGCTTTTTCCTTTATCTGTCATTTCTTGCCCCCTTCGACTTGCCATGCGCTTTCCAGTCATTCAGACCACCCTCGTAAACTGCCACTTTCGCGAAATCTCTCAATTTGAGTTCTTCCGCCAGCAATGTGCCCAAATCGCATGGCGACCCGTCGCAATAGCAAACCAGCCATTTGTCGTGCGGCAATTTTTGGATTATTTCTTCAAACTCAAAATATCTCTCGTAGGGAATATTTATTGCGTTCGGTAAATGTCCCGCCTGAAATTCGACTTCTTCTCTGGCGTCGATTAACAATGCTTTGTTTTCGCTAATGATCCGATTAAGCTGATCAAATCCGACAACTGGCAAATCGTCGCCTTCGGAAAATCCGTTTTTTTCATCGGTTTCAATTGACACCGGCGGAAGTTGTTCGGCAAAGACCGAATCTGACGCGTACGCCAGGGGAGGCCGCTGAAAGGAAATTTTAACAGCGCGCGGGTGAAAAAAATTGACAACAAAACTCACGATGATAGCAAAAAGAATAATTAACAAAACCTGTTTACCGAGCAATTTTTTTCTATTTTTCATCATGCTCGTCTCCTCTCCCATTCCCGGATAAATTCAATACGAATGAATTTCATTGATGCGCTCCCTGCTTTTCGCCGCTGACAGACTCAACAATGTATCGGCTGAAGCTATTTTCGATGATTTTTCAGAAAGCTCCTCGTTGTTTCTTCTATGCTAAAAATCTAACAACACCAATAACAACCAAGCCAGATAAAAATGCCACCAGCCGCACGTAGCGGTACTGGAAATGCCGGTGCACTTCCGGGATTAAATCATCTGCAGCCACGTGAAGAAAAGTACCAGCCGAAAATGCAATCAGATAGCCGATCGCAATCAAGGATGTTCCCTGAAGCACAAAAAAAGTAATAAAAGCGCCGATGGGGACCATCACCGAAAAGAGCAAGGTCAACAGCATGATAGATTTATTGGAGTAATGTTCCTTGATGAGCAAACTGGACAAAGACAGCGACGCCGGAAGTTTGTGTAGCACAACTGCCAGGAAAACAACCATACCGAGATGGGGCACAAATATGCCTGCTCCCAACGCCAGACCGGTAATTAAGCTGTGAACCGACAAGCCAACAAAAGCGGAAATTCCCACAGAATGGAACTCACATCCTTCCGATGGACACGGGTGGGTCATAATAAATTTTTCAAAAATATAGAGCGACAAAAAACCAAGAAGAATAGGCAGCCCCAGCCGGGGGCCGATGTACTTTGCGGCGTCAGGCGTCATGTGCAAAAGAGCGGCGCCCAGCAAAACGCCAGCGCCGAAACTGATAAAAAGATGGATAACGAACGAATTTTTCCTGAAATAAATCGGAATCGCGCCACCAATCCAGGCGATCACAATAATGAAAAAAGAATAAACAAGTAAACTGGTCAACATTGAAAATCCTTTCAATTTGCTAAAACGTCATGCTGATGAAAATTTTGAAAAAAAATTATCACTCCGCCCCCAGCAATTCTTCTAAAAATTGTTTTGTCCCCGCCGGATTCTTTATCTGACAATTTTCAATTAACTCATAGGGATTGACAACTTGCCCGTTCACAACAATTCCCGGTGACGAAAGTATATTCAGCTTTTTGGCGATCTGCTGCGCTTCCGGATCAGTTTCCAGAGATTTTACCTCATGCGGGATGTTGTTATTCTGCAAAAATCGAATGACCAAATTGCTCTTGCGACAGTTGCGAGTGCGCAAAATGAGAATGGGTTTGTTACTCTTTTTTGCCATTTCTGCGTTACTTTTCGTCATTAAAATATTTTTCCTTAAATTTCAAAGACACATTTACCAACCCAATCAGGACCGGCACTTCGACCAGGGGACCGATGACCGCAGCGAACGCCTCTCCCGAATGAATCCCAAAAACTGCCACTGCAACGGCAATGGCTAATTCAAAATTGTTGCTGGCAGCGGTAAATGAAAGCGTGGCGGACTGTTTGTAATTAGCACCGACCTTTTTACTCATATAAAATGAGATCAGAAACATCAACACAAAATAAATGAGAAGCGGAATGGCGATACGCACTACATCCAGCGGGAGTTGCACAATATATTCGCCTTTCAGAGAAAACATAACGATAATCGTGAACAACAAAGCGATGAGTGTGATGGGGCTGATTTTCGGGATAAATTTTGTCTCATACCATTGTTTGCCCTTTAATTTGAGCAATGAAAAACGGGTGATAATCCCGGCGATAAATGGAATGCCGAGATAAATGAAAACGCTCTTGGCGATTTGTCCGATAGTAACCTGAACCAGCGTCCCTTTCAAGCCGAACCAGGTAGGCAAAATTGTGATGAAAACATAAGCATAAACCGAATAAAACAGCACTTGAAAAATAGAATTGAAAGCCACCAGACCGGCGGCATATTCGGAATCGCCCTTGGCCAGTTCGTTCCAGACAATGACCATGGCAATACATCTCGCCAGCCCGATCATGATTAACCCGTACATGTATTCCGGATAGCCGCGCAGAAAAACAATCGCCAACAGAAACATCAGCATGGGGCCGACGATCCAATTTTGAATCAGAGACAATCCTAAAATTCGCCAGTTTCGAAAAACCTCACCCAGTTCTTCATATTTTACCTTTGCCAGCGGCGGGTACATCATCAGAATGAGCCCGATGGCAATGGGGATATTCGTCGTTCCGACCTGAAAATAATTCCAGAAGTCAACTATTCTCGGGTACAAATACCCAGAACCGACGCCGACAGCCATCGCCAAAAAAATCCACAAAGTTAAAAATCGATCGATGAATGACATTTTTTTCGTTTCTTCAGCAACCACTTTTCCTCCAAACATTTTACTGAATTTTTTGCACTACAAAATTAAATTAAGCAGTCGTCTCAACGTCCATTTTTTCACAAATTAATTTCAGCTCCCATTTCGATGTTATTCGAAATAGCTGCCAAACTATCTTTTGATTTGCAGACAAAATTACGGTCCATCTTTTCTAATTTCTCCCAATCGTTTTCTGCCTGAGAGTCCGTTTTCAACTGGGACAAAATAAGCGGCATCAAAACCGTAATCAGGACGTTGTCGTAACACACATTCAGGGAATAGTTCACCCATTTCCTGTCCTTTTTATCTTTAATAATTCCAATATTTTTTAAAATACTTAAGTGCCGCGACACCGTCGATGGCGCCAGTTTCAATATTTCTGTAATCTCACAAACGCACAACGACCGCTGTTTGAGCAAATTGATGATGCGCAGCCGATTTTTATCCCCCAGGGCTTTGAATAATTCAGAAAGCTCGTCCATTTTTTCTCTCCATTTTCATTTCGATAAATATAAAAATGAAAAATAAAGAAGTCAAGTCTTTTTTTATTTTTCTGGTAAACTTAAATCAAAAAAAGAGGAACATCAACTATTCCGGATGGAATTAAGAATTAGAAGAAAGAAAATTGTTTTGAAATTTGAGAAATCAAAGCTTCAATTGAGGGAAAAAATTAATCGAAACAAAATCACCGGAATCCCAGCAGACCGGCGCCCTGATAAAGCACAAAACTGGCAGTCCACGCCAGAGTCAGACCCAGCGTTACAGAAAAAATAGTGATTTTCCACGATTGGGATTCAGCTTTGATGGCAGAGATAGTGGCAATGCACGGCGTGTACAGCAGTGTGAAAATCATGAAGCTCAAGCCCTGCAGCGGCGTAACGTGAGCAGCGATTTGTACGGCTGTGTTTCCGCCGGCATAAATCACAGCGAGTGATCCGATGACAATTTCCTTGGCGATAAATCCGAAAATCAAGGCGACAATTTCCTGCCAATTAATTCCCAGCGGCTGAAACAAAGGAAGCAGCCAGTGGCCGATGAGGCCAGCCCAGGTGCGGGAAATGTCATCTCCGGCACTCATGGGGACGTGCGTCAAAAACCAGACGACCAGAACGCCGCCGACAATCAGCGTCGCTGCGCGGTAGAGAAAATCTTTGATTTCCTGCCAGGCGCGCAAGGCGACCGTGCTCGCCTTGGGCAGCCGATAGGGCGGAATTTCCATGATAAACGGCTCTGCTTTTCCGGCAAATTTAAACACGCGCAAAGCCAGCCCTATTAAAATGACAGCAGTGAAGCTAATCACGTAAAACGCAAATACCACCCAGGGAGCGACCGCCGGGGCGAACAAAATCCCGGCGAAAAAGATGAACACCTGCAATCTGGCGCTGCACAGCGTGAAAGGTAGCAAGAGCATGGTCACAATGCGGTTGTGCCGACTGGAGAGAATTCGCGTGCCCATGACCGCGGGCACGTTACAGCCAAATCCCAACAAAATATTGATGAAGGCTTTGCCGTCCAGACCGAGCGCGTGCATGAGCCGATCCATTAAAAAGGCAGCCCGCGCCATGTATCCGCTGTCTTCGATGATGGACATAAAAACGAAAAACAGGGCGATGATGGGAAAAAAACTGATGACAACGCCCAATCCCATCACAAGTCCGTCAATGATCAAGCTGGCAAAAAACGGCGGCAATTTTTGAAAAAGCGCCCAGTGCTGGAGTGTAGCTTGCAGATAGCTGAAGCCGTCGCCGATCAAATTCTGCAAAGGCGTACCAAGGGCGTAAATTCCCTGAAACAAAAGAAAAATAATCAAAAAGAAAAGCGGCAGCCCCAGGTATTTATGCAGCAAAACGCTGTCGATTTTTCGCGTGATTTCGTCATGTTCGACGGTCGGCGCGGAAGTGGCTTCGCGAATAAGTCCCTTCACAGCATTGAAACGGCAACGGGCGAACATCACCGACAAATTTTCCTTCGTTATTTTCTCAATGTGTTCGCGCAGTTCAATTGCTTCCCGCTGAATTGTCGCCAGTTTCTCATCTTTCACCCGTGTCAGCAGTAGGGAATCTTCGCTCTCCAGCAACCGGCTCGCCAAAAACACTTTGCTCAAACTCGGATCGTGCTCAATTTTTTCCAATTTTCTGGCGAGATGAATGAGCGCATTTTCCACGATCGGGGGACAGGAAATATTCGGCGGCTTTGCCGAAACCGGCTGCTGCACTAATTTCAAAATTTCTTGTTTGAGCGAATTAATCCCCTCGCCCGAGCGCGCGACAATGGGAACGACTGCCATGCGCAAATGTTGGCGCAGCGCCTCGAAGTTAATTTTCACTCCCAGACGTCGGGCTTCATCCATCATGTTCACAGCCACAATCATGGGAATGCCGCTCTGTGCCAATTGCAGCGTCAAACCCAGACTGCGGTACAAATTGCGCGCATCGACAATGTTGATGATGATGTCAGGCGGGGTTTGCAGCAAAAAATCCCTGACGACCTGCTCTTCCAGCGAAGTGGGCACGATAGAATAAGTGCCGGGAAGGTCGATGAGCGTGAAGTTGTAGCCATCTATTTTGAACCGGCCCATCTTTTTTTCCACGGATACGCCAGGCCAATTTCCGACCATCTGATGGGCGCCGGTCAGTTGATTGAATAGCGTGGATTTCCCGGTGTTGGGAATGGAACTGATGGCAATGGTGATTCTTTTATTCTTGCCCATTTTCTTCCAAAGGCTCTAAAATTATCTTTTCCGCTTCGCCGCGTCCGATAACAACCGTCTGATTATTTTTATTTTTTAATCGCAATCCTCGTACATCGAGAATTTCAACCTCATCCCCGAGGTCAATTCCACGATTCTTCATTTTCTGCTGAAAAAAAATGCCGCCGAGAAATTTCAGAACCCGATAATGCTTATCGCTGCAAAATTTTATTTGCGACAGGGGAATCGCCGCCAGCCTGCAATTCAACTGCTTCAACTCTTCAATGCGAATCGCCAGACTTTCGGACTGATCAATGACTACCTCCACAGTGCCGCCCAGCGGACTAACGCGGACAATTCTCAATCGCGAGCCCGGCAAAATTCCCATTTGCGCCATGCGTTCCGTGAGGTTCCTGTCTCCTTCCAGCGCCGTGATGACGCATTCGGTATTTGCTACAAAAGGTATCCTGGTCATATTTCTCTGGTTTCTTTTAAAATTTGACAATTCAACGATTAAAATTCATAATAGGTCTTTTAACAATCTTGCAGGGGAAAAAGTTCAATATTTAGGGGAGAATAGCAGCGAAATCAAATGTGCGCTTCAAATTCGGAGAAAAAATATCTGGCGCGAACTTTGCGACTTAATTTCGGAAAAATAATTTTTAGCATAACCAATAGCTTCGGTTAGTTTGTGGTTCAAATATCAATCATTCGACAAAACTATTTTGAATTTGAATTAAAAAAAAATTATTGGAAAATTACTCACTTTTTTCTGTGATTTCGGTGTCTCGGTGGCTAATTACTTAATTTAAGTTTAAGAAACTGCTGAAGCAGTTCCCTATTTTTTTCTTTTTATTCTCTCACACCACAATAAATTGTGATGCTCATACAATTCCTTAAGACACAATGTGTTACATTGTACCAGTCACGAAATCAACATTGCGATAGCTGCTTCAGCAGCTTCATAATCTACGACAGGAACAGAAGGCCACTCCACAATAAACAGGTTGTCCGAAAAGCAAGGAATGCAAATTTGCATTCCCTACATACCGACATTTGAAAGACGCGAAGATTTATTATGATGACAAAAAAAGCCTCAATCAATAAGACTGAGGCTTTTTTTCAAAATTTAAATCCGGCAACGACCTACTCTCCCACCCCGTCGCCAGGGCAGTACCATCGGCGCTGGCAGGCTTAACTTCTCTGTTCGGAATGGGAAGAGGTGTTTCCCCGCCGCTATGGTCACCGGAATTTTTATTTACAATTTGAGAATAAGCTTAACTTACGAGTTAGCATTTTTTCCAAGCTTCTAACCATCTGCTGCCAAAGAGGCATACAGTAAGCCTCACGGCTTATTAGTACCACTCGGCTGAACACATTACTGCGCTTACACCTGTGGCCTATCACCTTGTAATCTCCAAGGAGCCTTTAGACCGCCTAATGGCGGTGGGATATCTCATCTCGAGGTGGGCTTCGCACTTAGATGCTTTCAGCGCTTTTCCCTTCCGAACGTAGCTACCCAGCCGTGCCGCTGGAGCGACAACTGGTACACTAGAGGTTCGTCCATCCGGGTCCTCTCGTACTACGGACAGCTCCTCTCAGATATCCTACGCCCGCAACAGATAGGGACCGAACTGTCTCACGACGTTCTAAACCCAGCTCACGTACCGCTTTAATTGGCGAACAGCCAAACCCTTGGGACCTTCTCCAGCCCCAGGATGCGATGAGCCGACATCGAGGTGCCAAACCAGGCCGTCGATGTGAACTCTTGGGCCTGATCAGCCTGTTATCCCCGGAGTACCTTTTATCCGTTGATCGACGGCAATTCCATTCTCAACCGCCGGGTCACTAAGTCCTGCTTTCGCACCTGCTCGACCTGTATGTCTCGCAGTTAAGCTCCCTTATGCCTTTGCACTCTGCGCACGATTACCGACCGTGCTGAGGGAACCTTTGAGCGCCTCCGTTACATTTTGGGAGGCGACCGCCCCAGTCAAACTACCCACCTAGCATGGTCCTCGAACCGGATTCACGGTTCGGAGTTAGGATTCCAATATAACAAGGGTGGTATTTCAAGGGCAACTCCATGAGGACTAGCGTCCCCACTTCACAGTCTCCCACCTATCCTACACATGCAATATCAAAACCCAATACTAAGCTGTAGTAAAGGTTCACGGGGTCTTTCCGTCCCGTTGCGGGTAACCGGCATCTTCACCGGTGCTACAATTTCGCCGAGTCTCTGGTCGAGACAGTGCCCAAGTCGCATTCGTGCAGGTCGGAACTTACCCGACAAGGAATTTCGCTACCTTAGGACCGTTATAGTTACGGCCGCCGTTTACTGGGGCTTCGGTTCACTGCTTCTCCCTTGCGAACAAAGGATAACACGTCCCCTTAACCTTCCAGCACCGGGCAGGTGTCAGTCCCTATACATCGTCTTACGACTTGGCAGAGACCTGTGTTTTTAGTAAACAGTCGCCCAGGCCTTTTCACTGCGACCACTTTCGGCTCCT
>JAADFU010000146.1 GCA_013152715.1 Calditrichota bacterium | reverse complement strand
CAAAAATATGATTCACGGTCAAAGTGTAAGTGTTTTCGCTGTGCGTCGAAGTCGTCAAGTGCACTGTTCTCAAATCCGCATCCAACCGGGCACTGGAGATTGAAATATTATGATTGATGGAATAGTTACCAATGTTTTCCGCAGCACTTTTTTGTACTGGTTCTGAAAAAATTACGTCCACCTGCGTTTCCGCATCACAGACGACACTCACAATTGTCGGCTGAATTCGATCCACATATTCGTAGCTGATGTGCGCGCCAGCAGTCACTGCATTCGGAGAATCCGCCTTGTCCGCGATATTTGTGAAATTAATCGTGTATTGCCCCGGCGTCTGAACCGTTGTCTGCAGATGCACAATTTTTTCATTCGCATCAAGGGAAACAGAAACAACGGACACATTGCCGTTGATTGCATAATTAGCCGCATTTTCAGCCGAGTTTTTATCCAAAGGCTCGCTGAAAGTAACATCCACATGCGTTTCGTCAGGAGCTTCCGCACTCAACGGCATCGGCGGCGTGCGATCGACGTATTGATAGTCCAGATGGCTATTTTCCGCAATCACATTCGGCGGTGTAGCGCGATCTAAAATTTGCGAAACCGTAAGCCGATAATTGCCCGGGACATGCTCGCTCGTCTGCAAATGCACAATTTCGCCGCTGTCATCCATGTGAGCCGACGACACTTGAATATTATTGTTAATGATGTAATGACTAACATTTTCCGCCGAACTTTGCTGAACCGGTTCGCTGAAATAAACGTCCACGTGCGTCTCGTCCAGCGAAATCACTTGCGTTAATTCGGGCGGAATTTGATCCAGGTATTGATACGTGAACTGACTTCCTTCGGCAATCACATTCGGCGTAGCGGCTCGATCTGTGACATTTTTTACCTCAATCACGTACTGCCCCGGCATGTGAGAACTTGTCCGCAAAAGCACTGTTTTTTGATCTCCTTGCAAAACAGCCGAGAAAACCTGCACGTTATTGCTGATCAAATAATTTCCGCTATTTTGTGCAGTTACCGCATCCACCGGCTCGCTGAAAATAATCTCCACTGCGGTATCCGACAAAGCTTGCGCATTGGTAATTACCGGCGGCGTACGATCCACGTAGGAATAGGCAAAAATGAGTGGCGCTGGAATTTGATTGGGATTGACCGCCCGATCTTTGATTTGGCGAACAGTCAAAACATAGTCGCCGGGCACATGCACCGTTGTCTGCAAACGCACTGTAGCCAAACTTTCATCCAATACGGCGCTTTCTATCTGGATTCCATTATTGACCTGATAATGCGCCGTATTTTCCGCTGAATTTTTCTCCACCGGTTCGGAAAAAGTTACTTCCACTAAATTTTCCAGCGGGGCATCAACATTGACCAGCGCCGGAGGAATTTGATCGATGTACTGATAACTGGCCTGCGCGTTGTCCGCAATACGATTTTTCTGACTGGAATTGTCCTTCACATTGGCAACGGTAATTGTGTAATTTCCCGGCACATGTCCCGATGTCGATAGATGCACGGTTGTCTGATCGGCGTCCAGAGTGGCGCTGTAAACCACAATCCCATCAGAAATCTGGTAGTTAGCGATATTTTCACATGAGTTTTTGTCCATCGGCTCGCTAAAGAAAACATCCACCTGATTATCCGTCAGCGCCTGAGCCGACAAAAACGCAGGGGGCGTATGATCGACATATTCATAATTTTTCACAATCGGTTGGGTAATCGAGTTAGGCCTTGTTGCTCTGTCAGTTACACCAACGACGGTGAGCGAATAACTTCCCTCCTCATGCTTTGTCGTGTGCAAAGAGACCGTTTGATTATCGCCCTGTAAAACAGCCTGCTCAACGACAATGTTCGGACTAATGAGATAATTTCCTGCTGTTTCTGCAGACACGGCTGAAACCGGTTCATTGAATTCCACCTCAATCAAATTGTCCGCCAAAACAGTCAGACCGATGATTCCCGGAGCAAAACGATCGACATATTCGTATTGAAAAATCGTGTTTGCCAAAATTTCATTGGGATGCTGCGCCCGATCTCGGACGTGATTTACGGTCAACTGGTAATTCCCTTCTTGATGCGCATCAGTCGTCAAAATCACTATTTGTGAATTTTCCCCGAACCGCACTGACTGAATTTGTACCGTTGGCGAAATCGAATAATTTGTTTTCAGCAAACCGGACGCTCTTTCGATGGCTTCGCTGAATTGAATTTTCACTGTCGTATCGTTCTCACAAGTAGCACCTAAAATAACCGGTCGAATTTGATCGATATATTTATAGGAGAGAGAACTATTGTCCGCGATCGTATTGGGAGCCTGCGCCCGATCCCGCACACCAGACACATGTAGCATATAATCGCCTTCACTGTGCTTTTCTGTTTGCAAATGCACAATTTTTTCGCTGGCGTCCAAGTCTGCGTTTAAAACGGTAACTTGAGGCGAAATGGAATAATTGGCAGCATTCTCCGCGGAAGACTTTTGCACCGGTTCATTGAAATAAATATCCAGTAGGTCATCGCTGGCAATGGTAATTCCAGTCAATTGCGGCGGAAAACGATCAACGAACTCATAGCTCAATTGATTCTGTCCGGCAATTTCATTCGGCGCTTTGGCACGATCTTTCACTCTAAGCACAGTCAACGTGTACGTTTGCTCCGCGTGAGGCGTGGTTTTCAGAAAGACTCTTTTCACATCACTCGCATCCAGTTGCGCTGAAACCACACCGATACCACCGCTGATGGAATAATTCCCCGCATTCTCGCCGGAACTTTTCTCCACCGGCTCGCTGAAAATCACGACTAAACCACTGTCCGACACCACTTCCACCGACAACAGCGCCGGAGCGATGGTGTCAATGTAGTCATAATCAAAATGACTGCCCGCAGCTATCTCATTGGGACTATTCGCCCGATCCCGCACGTGCTGAACTGTCAGACGGTAACTTTGCTCAACGTGGGGTGTCGTCGTGAGTTCCACTTCTTTGAAATTCGCTTTCAAACGCGCGTTTTTCACCTGTGCGCCTGATTGAATTTGATAATTGGCAATATTTTCCGCGCTGCTCTGTTCCACCGTTTCACTGAAAACGACGTTCAATTTGACATCTGAAAGCACATCCACGCGCACGAGCTGCGGTTTGACGCGGTCGACATATTGGTAATTCGCCTGACTATTTGCAGCAATCTCGTTTGGTTCCGCGGCCCGGTCACAAAAATATGATTCACGGTCAAAGTGTAAGTGTTTTCGCTGTGCGTCGAAGTCGTCAAGTGCACTGTTCTCAAATCCGCATCCAACCGGGCGCTGAAAATTGAAATATTATGATTAATGGAATAGTTACCAATATTTTCCGCTGCACTTTTTTGTACTGGTTCTGAAAAAATTACGTCCACCTGCGTTTCGCTAATCGCCTGCACACCAGCTAATTGCGGAGAATCAGTGTCGAGAACAACATAATCGAAAAATGAGTTCGCCGCGATTGTATTCGGAACAGTTGCTTTATCCTTGATGTTGTTCACAGTAACCCGATAGGCCCCGGGATTGTGGATTGACGTTGTCAATTTCACAGAAGATAAATCTGACAACAATTCAGCGGACAGCACATTAACGCCGGGAGAAATCCTGTAATTTCCCGCATCTTCCGCCGTTGATCTGTCGATGGTTTCACTGAAAAAGATTTTGATGTAAGTTTTGTCTAACACATCGACATTCGTAATCCTCGGCGGATCTGTGTCCGACGGCGGAATGTAAATTTGCACCTCCTCGGAATAACCGCTTTCGTTGCCGGCGTTGTCATAGGCCGTCACCGCAAAATAGTAATTCGTATTTTCTGCTAAATTCAAGACTGTGTAAGTCGTTAACTGCCCCACGTCGATGATTTTGGTGTAATTTCGTGACGCGAGACCATAGTAAATGCGGTAACCCTGTAAATCCGGTTCACTATTTGGACTCCAGGAAACGATCACTTGGGCTGCAAAACTTGTTGAAAAACAAAAAATAAAAATGATCCCCCACAACACGATACGCATTTTGGTGTTTGCCCTTGCTGCCTGCATCTCAATGCCCCTTCTCCGATAAATGTTACAACTATGCACTAACTTATTATTTTTCTTGACAATAATGCTTATTTACTTTATATAAGGCAACATGCATACCAGCTTTTTGCCAACAAGCAACATATTGATTATCAACAAGTTACAAGAAACACCAATGCTAACCTTTCTGATTATCTTACAGGTAGGTATTTCAGAAATGAAATAAAACAGTGATAATTAATTGATTTTAAAAATGTTACAAGGAGAGCCAATTAATTTTAAGAGGGGGTAATTTTTTCCAAATCATAAACTCAAAGCAACTCTTGAATTTGAAAGACAAACGAGGATCAAAAAAATTCGGGCATAAAAAAAGCCCCTCCAAAATCGGAGGAGCTTAGCATGAAGTGAAGGAAAACCGTTACACGTTCTTTTTCCAGCTTGGATGGGTAATGTTGTGAAACTTAATTTTGTAATTCAAAGACCGCGGGGAAATGCCCAGCAATTTTGCCGCATCTTTTTGAATCCATTTGCTCACTTCCAGTGCCTGGTAGATGGATTCTCTTTCCAATTCTTCCAAGTTCAGCGTGTTGAAAGTAATGGTGCTGTTGGCATTTTTTCTTCGCTCGCGACCGCCAGCGGCAAAATAATCTTTCCCGGAAAACGCCAGCGCGTCGCAGTCTATCATTTCTCCGTCATCGACAATCAGCACGGCGCGTTCGATCATATTTTTCAACTCGCGAATATTTCCAGGCCAATGATGATTTTTTAACAGACGCATTGCCTCTTCGGTGTATCCGCGAACCGTTTTTCGAATTTCTCCGCTGAATTTGCGGCGAAAGAACTCGGCGATCAGCGGAATGTCTTCCCGTCGATCTCGCAGTGGCGGCACATTGATGGTGACCACATTCAGCCGGTAATACAAATCCGCGCGAAAAT
>JAADFU010000145.1 GCA_013152715.1 Calditrichota bacterium | reverse complement strand
GCGATTGTGTTGCCGAAAGTAGGTCTGGATGATTTTGATTCTTACCATGAGATGAGCGACTGGGGCATGGATATTTTCAAAGTTGGCAACTCCCTGGGAATCGGTTCCATTGGCATGTTTATCCAAAATCGAGTGAAAATGGTTGCGGAGACAGATAGCGTTACCTGTGCAATATTGGCGGAAGGTCCGATTTGGGCTCATATTCAGACAAAATATTTCGGTTGGAAGGTCGGCGATAAAGAATTTGATTTGGTTTCCAATTTATCCATCGCCGGCGGCAGTCGAATGACACGGCACAACGTGGAAATCTCTAATGGGGCTCCGAATCTCTGCACCGGATTTGCCAAACATGAAGATTGCGAATTATTGAAACCGGCAGAAAGCAATGAAAATGGCTGGCAATATCTCGGCTACTGGGGCAAACAAAGCCTGGCTGGGGATAATCTTGGAATTGCTGTGTTTTACCGGCAGGAGGATTTGATTGATTTGACGGAAGATAATGTCAATCATATCGTGGTGCTTCAACCCAAAAAGGGAAAAGTGGATTATTATTTTCTGGCAGCCTGGGAGCAAGAGCCAGGCGGAATAAAGACAATGGCAAAATTTCAGCAATATCTTGAAAATTTAAAAATGAGGTTGAATCACCCGATTGAAATCGAAATTTCAGATTGATTTTTTTAAATTGAAAAAAATAATTTCGGAATAAACAGGAGAATGCAAAATGTCCATTGAAATCAGACACGCCATTGATCCGGTGCGGTATCAACGGATGAACACCAAAGAGTTGCGAGAGAGTTTTTTGATCGAAAGCCTTTTCCGCGAGGATGAAGTGGAACTCGTTTATTCTCATGTTGATCGAGCGATTGTGGGGTCGGTAGTTCCGAAAACAAAAGAATTGAAGTTAGAGGCAGACAAAAAAGAGATGGCAGCCGATTATTTCGCCCAACGTCGCGAAGTTGGCGTGTTCAATATTGGTGCTTCCGGTTCGGTGAAGGTGGATAATAGAGAGTTCAAACTGAATAACAAGGAATGCCTTTACATTGGCAAGGGAAGCCGGAATATTTCATTTACCAGCGAGAACGAAAAAAACCCGGCTAAATTTTACATTGTCAGCTATCCGGCGCACAAAGATCATCCCACACAACTGGGGCGTCTGGAAGATGCAGGAAAAGTGGAACTGGGATCTGATGAAGAATCCAATAGGCGGACAATTTATAAATACATCTATCCGGATGGAATGAAGAGTTGCCAGCTTGTCATGGGATTTACGGTGCTACAGCCCGGGAATGTCTGGAATACCATGGCCCCGCACACGCATGCCCGGCGTTCGGAAGTGTATATGTATTTTGATCTGGAATACGAAAATGTCGTTTTTCACATCATGGGTGAGCCGGCGGAAACCAGATTGCTGGCGGTCAGAGAAGGTCAGGCAGTGATTTCTCCGGTTTGGTCCATTCACGCCGGCGCCGGGACGAGAAATTATTCCTTTGTCTGGGCAATGGGCGGAGAAAATCAGGATTTTGATGACATGGATGGGGTTTCGTTGAAAAATATTTTCTAACCACCAAGACGCGAAGACACAAAGATTTACTGTTTTAACCAAAAAAGAAACAGAAATTTTTTATTTCAAGTGTATTCTATTAAAATTCGGAGTTAATGCGTAAGCATTTTAGAAAAAGCCATAAGATTAATGTCATCGGTCATTTGCAAAAATTAATTTGAACCGAGGGAATAAATGAAAATTTCAAAGCTACCCCAAATTTTTGCTATTTTAATTCTCTCTATTTTTCTGCTGATGAGCTGCGGAAAAGTACAACGCGTTCGAGTGCTGAAACTGGCGCACGTGCTGGATGCCACGCATCCGGTGCACAAAGCGATGGTTTTCATGGCAGCGCGCGTGGCGGAAAAGTCGCATGGGAAAATGCGCATCGACATTTATCCCAGCGGTCAGCTCGGAGAAGAGCGCGATCTGATTGAACTGGTGCAAATCGGGAGCTTGTCAATGACAAAAGTTTCTTCGGCGCCGTTAGAAGGTTTCATTCCGGAAATGAAAGTTTTTGGTATCCCCTACGTTTTTCGGAACGACGCCCATCGTTGGAAAGTGCTCAACGGCGAAATCGGCAGGCGGATTTTGTTAGCAGGCGAGAAATATTTTTTGCGCGGGCTGTGTTATTACGATGCCGGAAGCCGAAGTTTTTACACCAAAAACAAGCCGATTAATTCGCCGGCAGATTTGAAAGGGCTAAAAATTCGCGTCATGAAAAGTCTTACGGCGGTGCAGATGGTCAATACGCTCGGCGGTTCGGCAACACCGATCCCCTGGGGTGAACTTTACACATCGTTGCAGCAAGGCATTGTGGACGGCGCGGAAAATAATCCCCCGAGTTTTTATCTGTCCCATCATTACGAAGTTTGCAAATATTACAGTCTGGACGAGCACACTTCCGTTCCGGATATTCTCATCATGAGCACGGTCGTTTGGAACAGCCTGACGCCGCAGGAGCAAAAATGGTTGCAGGAAGCTGTGGATGAGTCGGTCGAATATCAGAGAAAATTATGGAAAGAGGCATCGGATCATGCGTTGCGTGAAGTGCAAAAGGCTGGAGTTGAAGTCATTCACCCGGACAAAACTCCATTTCGCGACAAGGTGAAAAAAATGTATGAATCTTACAGAGGCACGCCGATTTATCAATTGATTGAAGAAATTGAATCCGTGAAATAAATTCAGGGAATGAGCAATGATCAAAATTATCGATTCAATTAACAGAGTTATCGCCGGCTTTTTAATTTTTCTGATGGCTGCAATGGTGCTCGATGTGACGTGGCAGGTCTTCACCAGATTTATCTTGAAAAATCCCAGTTCATTTACAGAAGAGCTGGCAGGATTTTTACTGATCTGGATCGGTCTGCTGGGTTCAAGTTACGCGCTTTACACTCGCGCTCATCTGGGAATTGACATTTTGACTTACAAAACCACCGGGCTGAAAAGAAAAATTGTGGAAATTGTAATTTACCTGATCGTAATCGCTTTTGCGTTTTTTGTGCTCGTAGTTGGCGGCTACAATTTAGTTCGCATGACGTTTCACCTCAATCAAATTTCTTCGGCGATGGGAATAAAAGTGGGCTATGTTTATCTTGTCATTCCTATTACCGGCTTATTGTTTATTCTCTATTCCATCGGATTCATTATTGAGGCTGTCAAAAAGGAGAGGCTGGTTACTGAAAGAAAAATCACCGACTCAGTCTGAAAAAAATTCGAGGTGCTGAATGGATTTGTCCGTCGTTGTTTTGGTCGTCAGTTTTGT
>JAADFU010000144.1 GCA_013152715.1 Calditrichota bacterium | reverse complement strand
TTGTTTCATCGGAATCGAGATAACCTTGATTGGCGACCATGGTGATGGATTCAGTGACCAGCACGGTGAAAGAAATTGTTACCGTTTCCGATTCATTGGGCGCAACGGAGCCAATTTCTACGCGCAAAACAGGGCTTGTGGCAGCTATTGTGCCCTTGGAAGTAAAAGCGGAACCCTGCACGTACTGCGTGTAATTGGGGATCGAATCCGTAAAAACTACATTGTGCGCAGTTCCCTGGCCTGAATTTTTAACTGTGATGGTGTAGCGAATGGAGTCGCCGGCATCGATTTTGCCGTTATCGTTAGCATCAAAAAAAGAATCGCTTTTTGTAAGATCCGTTGCGCCGGTGAAGTCCGGAACAACGGTAATTGTTGGATCGTCTTCTTCGTCCGTGTCCGGGTCGTCAGTCGGAATGGAATCGTTCTCTTCGCTGTTTAAAAACCCCTGATTTTTAACGCTGTCAGTGGGGCTTGTGACGCGAACTTGGTAAGAGATGGTAACTCTTTCTTGACTCCCGGGCGCCATGTTGCCAATTTCAACCTCAAAAACAGGGCTTGTAGTTTGGATTGTTCCTTTTGTCGTGCTCCCACTGCCGGAAATGTAGGCGGTATTAGCAGGAATAGTGTCGGTAACAAAAATATCATGGGCGATCCCCTTGCCCGAGTTAGAAATTTCTATTGTGTACTCAATGACGTCCCCGACAGATAAAGTATTACTTCCGTCCGCATCAATGAAACGGTCCTTTTTGGTCAGATCGGTTAATGCGCGAAAATTTGGGTGTCCGTAAATAATCATGCTGTCAATGTGCACACTTTGTCTGTCACCAATGCTGTCGCCGACAACGATAGCCATCAATTCAGATTCAGGCACATTGGCGACCAACTGGCGCGAAGTCTGTTCTTTGAAAACAGCATTGTAGTGGTGCATGAGAATTTGATTTTCTCCGGGGAGAAGATAAAAAAGTCCGGTGTTTCGCCAGAGTGTGTCCGGCACTGCCGAGGTATCTCTGAGCACTTTTATCATGCCCAGATTTTTATCCAAAGGCGTGATTATAGAATCGCCATTAACAACAGTAACGAAAACGTGCTCATTAAGCTGGGCGTCTCCGCTGTAGGCGAGATGGAAGAATATCCTATACCAGCCGGCTTGGTCGGTGGTTAGTGTAACCCGATCGATGGAAGTGTGCCTGGCTGCAGAGTCAGGCAGACCATCCACGTAAACGCGGAAATTCGGATCAATAAGTTTAGCAATGAAAACATTGTCTGAACTTTGGGGAAAGGCATTTGAAACGAATAAAACAAACAGAAAGATAATGAAATTTCTGATCGTTTGAGAAGGGGGGTATTTTTTCATGTTGGCGCACCTCTTTTATTCCGGCACCTAACACGCAAACTTCATACCAATACAAAATTAAATGCAATAATTTCAAAAGAATAAGTGCAACTTAATTGCACGGGTAATGTTTGTGACGTAACTGTCGCAGAATATTAAATATATGCTATTGGCTAATAGGTAACAAAATAATAAACAAATTCAAGTAAGCCAATGCGAAGCAGCCTGTTGGAAATTGTCAGTGTCAGATTGTATTAAGGTGAGACAGTTAGTTAAAAAAAATAGCGGATTAATTACAGAAGTTGCAACATGAAATGTCAATTTTGTTCCACTGTAGTGGCGATAATCAGTTTTTCCAATCCACTCAACCGGGCAATGTCCATGACTTTCACTACTGTGCCGTGAGGAATAGTTTTGTCAGCTTTCAACACAAGAGATTTTTCCTGCAGCCGGGGTAACATTTCCTTAAATTTATTTTCGAGATCGTTCATGGAAACCGGATTGTCGTTAAGAAGTAAAGTGCCATCGGCAGTGATTTCCACGACCAATTCTTTGATTTTTTCCGCAGTTGAGGATTTCGATTCCGGAAGCTCCAGTTTCATACCCGGCTGCTCTACGAAAGTAGAGGAGACCATAAAAAATATGAGCAATAAAAACAGCACGTCGATGAGAGAGGTAATGTTGATGATAGGTTTTCGCTGTTTTTTTTCACTAAACTGCATGTTTCACCTCGTCGATCGCGGTATCCATTTGAAAACGCACAAATTTGCGCAGTAATTTTGAAGTATATTTTTCAATGTCCATGATCATATTTTCGGCTTTATCGGCAAAATAATTGTAAAAAATGAGCGAAGCGATTCCAATGGATAACCCTGCCACGGTGGTAATCAACGCTTCTGATATTCCGCCGGAAAGCGCTTTTGTTTGTCCCAGTCCCTGTTCTGAAATGACGGTGAAAACTTTTATCATCCCCAAAACAGTTCCCAGCAAACCGAGCAGCGGCGCGATGCCGGCAATCGTTTCAATAATAACCAGTCCTTTTTGCAGCGAGCGAACTTCCTGCCGGCCCTGGTCTGTAATTAATTCTTTCAATTCATCGCGCGGCAGGCCGTTATTTTCAAGCCCCAATTGAATGATGTTCGCAAAGGCGCCTTTATTCTGATTGCAGATAGAAATCGCCAGATGGATGTCGTCTGGCTTTTTGATCTCTTCGATGACGCGAATGATTTCCGGGATTAGTATTTTTTTCTTTCTCAGGATAATGGAGCGCTCAATTACAATTGCTAATACAATAATTGACGACAACAATAACGGAATCATCATGATTCCACCGCGTTCAAAAAACAACCAGGTTTCTTGCATATTTTCGTTTCCGTTTTTATTTGTTAAAAAATTTTATTTTCTCTGAATGTAGTAGGAGAATTTCGCTGTAACTTCCAAATAATTCTCCGGAAAATCAGCCGGCAGCGGCTTAAATGGTGATGAGTTCAAAATTGCCTGCACGCTGGTTTCCTTCAAGGATTTGTGCCCTTTGTATTGTAAAACTTCCACATCTTTCACTTCGCCGCCGGGCAAAACTTTGAATCGCAAAATGGTCTCACCGCTGATCAGTCCCATGCGCGTGAAAGCGGGTGGCGGAAAAATATTGCGCTCCACTTTACGCTTCATCCCCAGCATATACGGCGCAAAATTCCAGGCATAAGTGTTAAACGTCAAACCGCCGAGGTCTTCGGCACGAAATTTTTGATTATTGTACGTGGGTCTGTTCGCGGATTGGGTTTGTGCCATGCTGAATTGTTTTCTGGCGTCTCTTTTTATCAATTGCTGGCGGCTGAATTTCTCAAATGTAAACCCGTCTTTTAAATCTGCTTGCTGTTGTTTTTCTGCTTCATTTTGTTGCTGCGCCGATTGGTTCGCCGGGCTGGCAGGCCTTGCCATTGAAGCAAATGTGGGCAATTCGTGCACATTCATATCGCCCCGCGCGTAAGGGGCGCCGACTGGCAAGTCAGCCCTTTGCTGCTGATTTCTGGCACGGGAATTTTTGTCCGAAACAAGATTTGTGTTTTCTGGCGGCGTTTCGCTGCGGGCGTCTTCCGGCGTTTCCACCAGCTCAAATTCGATTCTTTTTTCAACTTCATTGGGCTTGTCCTGCTTGAGAAGCTCGGCAATGGGAAAAAGCTGCCATTGCGAAATAGGACGGTAGAGCAGCAGAAAAAGAAAATGAATGAGCAAAGAAATGAGAATCGAAATCTTTAACAGATGCTTCTGAAAAGTTTCTTTTTGAATGAAGTACATCGCTTCTATTTGAATGAATTTTCTTTATTTTTTTGTCATTCAGCCGTCAAGACTCCAAGGCGCCAAATTTTAATTAAAATCTTTGCGCAGCCCTCATTTAAAAATGACGTTATCATACTTGATTGGACTATCCGCCTGTTTTTTGTCGTTGAGTTTTCGTTTGCACAATTTTTAACAAAAACAGGCTTTATATATTTTTTTAAGCGATTCAGAACCGAAATTTTATGCGTGTAGAAGAGAGGTATCTACAATTTTTTTGCTGAAAATTTTTCTTTGTTGATGAGAATATATCGGTTCTTTTTTTTGCCCTTTGAGTCTTGGAGAGTTCAAGGCTGAAATAAGTGCATTTCTTTTTGAATATTGCAATAAAAATTGACACAGAAACGCGGAGAGCGCAGCATCCCTCTACCAATTTTCTTTGGATTTTTCACTCTTACTTGCTATCTTCTGAGTCCGGCAGCAAAAGGTTCATTCAAGAATTAAACACTGACAGTCATGAAATCTTGCGCCAAAGACAATTTTCCTTTGAATATTTTAGGCACGACTTCGCGAATCTCGGCAAACAACTCCTCCTGTGGCGGATAAAAATGCGTTAGAATCAAGTGTTTGCATTGAGCGACTTTGGCGATTTCCGCCGCTTCCTCAGGGATCAAATGTCCTGCTAATTTTCTTTTTTCCGGAAAAGAGCATTCCAAAATGAGCGCGTCAGCTTCGTGCGCCAGATGGATAATTTCATCAGTAACGTCAGTGTCGCCGGAATAGACAATCGATTTTCCTGCTGCATCTTCAATGCGATAACCCACGGCATTTTTACTGCCATGATTCATGGGGCTCGTGGAAATGCGCAGCGACGGCAGAGAAAACACCGACTGTTCCATCTCTTTGATTTCTAACGGAAATTCCGGCTCGTAAATCCAGTCGCCGAACGCCGCTGCCAGATTTCTCAAGAATTTGTCTAATCCAATAGGTCCCAAAATCGTCAGCGGCTCTGTCCGTGCGTAAAACGGCGTTGTCCATAACGCCTGAATCAGCGGCGCCAGATCGCCGGCGTGGTCCGAGTGAAAATGCGTCAGAAAAACCCAGCGCAGTTGCGTGTAGCTCACGCCCAGTTTTAGCAATCGGACTAATGATCCCGGGCCCATGTCAAATAAAAGAGGACCATCGGCTGTTTCCAGCAGAATCCCCGGCGCGCTGAACTCCAGCGACGGGATCCCGCAGCCGGCGCCTAAAATCACGATTTTCATTTTATTTTTCCAATCGCATCAATTGGGGCTTAGCCGATTTCATTTTTCACCCAGTTCAGGTAGCCCTCTGATCCGGCAATTATGGGCAGCGCGATGATTTCCGGCACCTCGTAGCTGTGCAAATTTTTCACTTCGGCGACGATGTCGTCCAGTTTCTCGCGCGTCGATTTAATCAGCAGTAAGCATTCTTCTTCGCGGCAGATTTCCCCTTTCCAGTGAAAAATAGAAGAAATTTTTTCCACGATATTGCAGCAAGCTGCTATTTTTTTTTCAACTACAGCCTGCCCGATTTGTTCCGCCTCTGACTTTTTCGAGGCAGTTACTAAAATTAAGACGAATTCCTGGCTCATAATGTTCTATCTTTTTACTTTTCTGCCTAATTTTTCCTCGATGGATTTGGGTTTTCCCTCGAGACGATTAGTTGCGCCTTTTCTGTCGTCGATGGCGATGTGGGTAATGACGCGCCGCGACATCTCGCGCATTTTCAAATGGCATTTTTTGATTAAATCAAACATTTCGTCAATATCGCCTTCGACGGTCGTGCCCATGGGGCCCAAACGGTAGTCCAGACCGCTTTTGTCGATCAAGTCGATGATTTGCGCCACGTAAGCGCTGAGGCTTTCGCCTTTGTCGAAAGGCGCGATGCTGAATTCGGCTAACATGGTGGACTCCTGTAATTTAAGGTGCAAAGTTTTTAATCAAATATGTAAACTCGAAACTTACAAAAACAAATCCACAAAATCGAATTTTTCCACATCAACCAATCCTAAATCAGTGAGTTTCAGTTTGGGAATGACAGGCAGCGCCAGAAAAGACAGCGCCATGAACGGATCGCTCAGCGTGCTGCCTAATTTTCGAGCGGCATTGTTCAGAGCGGTCATTTTTTTATTTACCACCTCAATGGGTTCGCTGGACATCAGCCCGGCGATGGGCAGTTCGAGCGCTGCCCGAATTTCACCCTTTTCTGCGACAGCTAATCCGCCGCCCATTTTGTCGACCTGTGTGACTGCTTTAAGAATATCCTTGTCGTCGACGCCGACAGCAATGATGTTGTGCGAGTCGTGGCCAATGGAAGAGGCTAATGCACCCTGTTTTAATTCGAAACCTTTAACAAGTCCCTTGCCGATATTTCCGGACGCGTGATGACGCTCCACCACAAAAAGTCGCAGTACATCGCGCTCCGGATCGGAAACGACGTTGCCGTCAGTAATTTTCGCATCGGTAAGGAACTCTCGGGTAACAATTTGATCCCGGACTAATTCGATCACGCGGCATTTTTTCCCTTTGGCCGGAATTTGAAATTCGTTGCCTTCCAGAAATTTGATATTCACGGAGCTGCGCAACTTGACTTCCGGCCGAGTCAGCGGATCATAAATTGCCTCGCCGTCGCGTGCGACGATTCTGCCGTTTTTCAGCACCATTTTGACGTTGAAATTTTTCAGATCGTCTAAAATGACGATGTCTGCGAAATTTCCCGGCTTGATGGCGCCCAATTTGCGCAGGCCAAAATATTCAGCGGAATTGAGCGTCGCCATGCGAATGGCGTCAACCGGATTGATGCCGTATTTGATGGCGGTTTTAATCATGAAATTAATATGTCCCTCTTCCAAAATGTCCCGCGGATGGCGGTCGTCAGTGCAAAATAAACAGCGCCGGCTGTTTTCCGGTGTAATGATGGGAAGCAGCGCGTTGAGATTTTTGGTGCCGGTTCCCTCGCGTATCATAACGAACATGCCGTTGCGCAATTTTTCCATCGCTTCCTCGGGCTCGGTTGACTCATGGTCTGAGAGAATACCCGCGGCGATGTAAGCCATCAAATCTTTGCCTGTCACGCCCGGCGCGTGTCCGTCGATGCGTTTTTCAGCGGAAATTTTTATTTTGTCCAGCACGTCGGGATCGCCGTGAATAACGCCGGGGAAATTCATCACTTCGCCGAGGCCGAGCACCCATTTTTCCTGAAGAAAGGGAAAAATGTCAAAAGCGCGCAATTGAGAGCCAGCGGTTTCCAAATTTGTCGCCGGGACACAGGACGGCAGCATGAAAAAAACATTGAGCGGATTGTATTTGGCGTACTCCATCATAAAACGAATGCCCTCGTAGCCCATCACGTTAGCGATTTCATGGGGGTCAGCGATGACAGAAGTTGTCCCCAGCGGAACGACTGCCCGGGCAAATTGCGGCACGACGACCATCGAGCTTTCGATGTGCACGTGTGAGTCGATAAACCCGGGCGCTGCAAAAAGTCCTTTTAAATCCAGAGTTTCTTTTGCGTCGTAATGATTGCCTATTCCGACAACGAGTTCATCGTGGATGGCGATGTCTGTGGTGTAAATTTCTCCGGAAAGCACATTGATCAAATTGACATTTTTGAGCGCCAAATCGACGGGATGTTCGCCGTGGGCAGCTTTGATAATTTCATTCAAGGGCTGCATGAGGAGGATTCCTTTCGCAAAAAAACGTGATGCAAATTTGCTGCTGTGAAAAAGAAGTATTCGATGAGTTACCACTCGGGCATGTGGACAATGATTTCTTTGACTAAACGAATAAATGTATCTTTAATACGATTGGCTGTTTCCTGCACTTCTTCGTGATCCAATTTTTTCTGAGAAATTCCCGTGGCTAAATTTGTGATGCAAGAAATTCCCAGCGTTCTGATATTTTGCTGCCGCGCAGCAATGACCTCCGGCACTGTTGACATGGTCAAAGCATCGGCGCCGATAGCTTTTGCCATGCGAACCTCTGCCGCTGTTTCGTAAGATGGCCCTTTGGACGTGAGCAAAACTCCTGATTGCAGTTGAATGCCGAGAGAGCTTCCCAAGGCGAGCGTGTTTTTGATGAAAGTTTTGTCGTAAGCATCGGACATGTCAACAAATCGCTGCTCCGCGGGAACCTGATTGTCTCCGAGGAGCGGATTGTCGAATAAGAGGTTGATGTGATCGGTAATGACCATCAGGTCGCCCGGAGAAAAATTGGGATTTGCGCCGCCGGCAGCATTTGTCACAATGAGTTTTTCGATACCGAGTTTTGCCATGAGCCGAATGGAATAAGTCACTTTGCGCGCCGAGTAACCTTCGTAAGTGTGCACTCTGCCCTTGAGTGCCAAAATGGGCACATCTTTGA
This sequence comes from Calditrichota bacterium, assembly GCA_013152715.1. Taxonomy (NCBI): domain Bacteria; kingdom Pseudomonadati; phylum Calditrichota; species Calditrichota bacterium. Next base: position 43,475 of record JAADFU010000144.1, on the reverse strand, counting down.
CAAATCCGAGAACCCAGATTCCCGCGTGGTCCGGAACCGTAGAGATCGGATAGTGCGGGATTTCCGCCGTGGGAATGACGGTGCTGTTTTCCAGTGTGTCCGCCAGCGAGCCAAGTCCGGAACCCAGAATGATGGCTAATTCTGGCTGAATGTCAATTTTGTCTTTTATAAATTGAAGCGATTTTGCTAATTGTTGTTTTTCATCCATTTGACACCTTTTAGCCGGCAAACTTGAAATTTCAAAAATAATTTTTTAAATTTCTGACAAGTTCCAATGAATAAAATTGATTAAACAAGGAACATCCCTCAGCCCGCTCGAGTGGTTCCGGCATATTTTCTTAAATCTTTTTTGTGTAATCCGCGGAAATCCGCGTGCCATTTTTTATATCAAAATACCGGCAATTGTCGCTGTCAGCCATGATGCCAGAGCTCCTGCAAACATGGCTTTCAAGCCAAGCTTTGCAAGTTCGTGGCGCCTTTCAGGTGCGATGCTGCTGATACCTCCGATCTGAATGGCAATGGAGCTGAAATTCGCAAAACCGCACAAAGCGTAAGTGGCGATGGTGTAGGAGCGATCAGAAATTACGCCCTTGAGTTGGGCCAAGTCCACGTAAGCGACTAATTCGTTGATAGAAATTTTCGTTCCCAGGAGATTGCCAAATTCGCCGATGTCTTTGAAATCTACTCCCATGACGAACGCCAAGGGCGAAAAAATGACGCCGAAAATTTTCTTCAGGCTCAAATCCCAGGCAAAATGTGTATGGTGAAAAGTGGCAAGATTCACGATGTCATCAATCTTGCCAAGGAAAAAATTGAGCATGGCGATTAACGCGATGAATGCCAGCAACATGGCTCCGACATTCACGGCAAGCTTCAGTCCGTCTGCGGCTCCGCTGGCTGCCGCGTCGATGACGTTGGACGTTGTCTTTTCCACTTTGAGTTTGACGCCGCCCCTTGTTTTGGACTCATCGACTTCAGGGAATACAATTTTTGCCATTACCAGTGCCGCCGGAGCTGACATAACACTGGCGGCCATCAAATGTCCCGCGTCAACGCCGAACCGGACATAGGCCGCCATCACGCCCCCGGCAATTGTGGCGAAACCTCCCGTCATAATCGCCATTAGCTCGGACTTTGTCATCGATGAAATGTAAGGCTTGATGAGCAGCGGCGCCTCGGTTTGTCCGACAAAAATATTCCCGGCGGCAGAAAGGGATTCCGAGCCGCTGGTGCCCATGGTGATTCGCATAATCCAGGCGAAAAATTCGACAATTTTTTGCATGATGCCCCAGTGATACATGATTGCCATGAACGAGGCAAAAAAGATGATCGTGGGCAAAATGTGAAAAGCAAAGATGATACCAATATTTACGAAATGCTGAGTGGCCGGATCCCAGAGCTGATAAGGGCCTCCCTGCCCCATGCTTTCTGCGATTCCCGGGTCGCCCAGATACAGATTGCCAAATAGAAATGAAGCGCCGGCGTCGGTGAAGCTGAGCAATTTGGTGATGAATGCCCGCGCGTAGAAAAAAAGCGCTTGCCCGGGGCCTGTTTTCAAAATGATAACAGCGAAAAGAATTTGCAAGGCAATGCCCCAAGCCACGACGCGGTAATCAATTTTTCTGCGGTTGTTCGAAAGCAGCCAGGCAATACCTAAAAGGACGAAAATGCCGATGATGCCAATTAATCTTTGTAGCACGTCATGTTTCTCCTTATTTTAAAAATCGGTTCGATTTCATTTTTTTTGTCGGATTAAACCGGCGGTTGATAGCATTCCCAGCACACCGGCGCATAAAACTCTTTGCGCAGTTCAATTTTCGGATCATCTTTTGTAATGGGAACGGTATGCTCTTTGTCGCGAAAACGCTGCGAAATGATCGCCGTTTGTTTTTTGCATTTTGCGCACACGCCGAGCAAAACAGTGACATTTTCCGCGCGTCCCATGAGTTCTACCATGGCTCCAAAATTTTCGCCAAAAGAATTAAGCTGAAGCCCAGCAATAATAATCTCAATTTTTTTTCGGTTTCGGTTACAAAAATTGATCAGGTCTTGCGCTTCAAAAAGTTGAGCGTCGTCGATAGCGACGGTTCCCACGTCAGGTTCCAACGCCGATTCAATTTCTGCGACCGTGGGCACCGTAATCGCCTTCGATTTGAATCCCACTCGTGAAACAACGTGTCCCTCGTGAACCGGAAACGCGAAAACCTGAACTTTTTTCCCCATGAGTTTCGCATCGCTGATTCGTTTGTACAAAAGCCAGGTCTTTCCTGCCTCCATAGCGCCGGTGATCACTTCAAGCATGTAAACCTCGTGTGTTTTATGGTTATGTTTTGAATTATTTCAATGGCCTCTTTCCCGAAGCAATGCGCGGATTTTTGTTTTTAACAAATCAATGGCAACGACATTGTAACCGCCTTCCGGAAGAATGATGTCGGCATATCGCTTCGTCGGCTCGACAAATTGAAGATGCATGGGCCGGACGCTTTTTTCGTACTGTTCGAGAATGGAATCCAGACTGCGGCCCCGTTCCTGCACGTCGCGGCGGATGCGGCGAATCAAGCGAATGTCGTCCGCAGTATCCACGTAAACCTTGATGTCCATAATATTTCTAATTTCAGGGTAATGGAGAATGAGAATTCCCTCGAGAACAATAACCACATTGTCGCTGACTTTTTGCATTTTTTTTCGTCGCGTGTGGTTTTTGAAGTCGTATAGCGGCACTTCAACTTCATGTCCGGACAGCAATTCGATCAGGTGATCGAATAGTAATTTGTTGTCGAATGCATCGGGATGGTCAAAGTTCTGCTTTTTTCGTTCGTCAAAGTCGAGATGACCCAGGTCTTTGTAGTAAGAATCTTGTTGGATAATTGTGACTTTGTCCGATCCGATTTCGTCATAAATCCGTTTGGAAACAAGCGTCTTTCCTGATCCCGACCCCCCGGCGATGCCAATCAATATTATTGATTTCATAAATTATCCTAAAAAATCGTAACTATTCAGCCTCGAAGCCGCCAAGGCTCCAAGGTTTAATTATTTAGTAAAAAAATAATTTTTTGGGAACCGCTTTGAATAAAAATGTGTTTTGAACAAGCGCTCAGGTTCATTCAGAGGTTGCAATCAGTCAATTTGTCCAAAACAAATACGTTGCGATTGTTGAATCCGAGAATCATATTATTTTAAAAAGTCTGACGTAAAAGTATTTCTAACATTTGGAATGTCGTTTTGTGTTAATTTGTTACTAATTTAAACCTGGAGTCTTCAAGCCTTTGTGGCTGAATGGTTACAAAAAATCAAAGAAACGAACGATCAAATCCAACTGGCAATAGTTGGCTCATTTTCATTGTTTTGTGTTCTCCGTTGCGGTTGATCATAAAAACTTCAATGTCGCCGGCAAGTTCCCACAAAACCTGACGGCACGCGCCGCAGGGAGAAGTTATCTTTTCCGAATCCGAAGCAATGAAAATCGCTTTGAATTTTTCAACGCCATCGGCGCGGGCTTTGAAAACAGCCAGTCTTTCCGCGCATATCGTCAGCCCAAACGAGCTGATTTCAATGTTGACGCCTTCATATTTGGCGTTATTTTCAGTTACTAAAATTGCACCCACGCGGAAATTGGAGTAAGTAGCGTGAGCTTTCTCTCGTAATTTTAAAGTTTCCTGAATTAGTTTCTCGATGTCCATAAAATCCTTCTTGTCTCGCTACCCTTTAAATATAGGAATTTTTTTTTTAAAGGCAACAATTTTGATAAAAAAATCCGAGAATAGTTTTCTCGGATTTTTTTTGATAGGCGTGATAAAAACGCTAAAATTAAAATGGCAAATCATCATCTACCGGTTCCTCGGGAGCGACATCGGCTTCCGGCGGCGGAGCAGCGCTTGTTTCCTGAGCCGCCGGCTGCGCTTGCTGTATGTCGCCTACTGCTGATTTTGGCCCTACCATCTGCACTATTTCGGCGATTATTTCTGTCTTATAATGTGTGACCTCATTTTGGTCGGTCCATTTGCGCGTTTGGAGACGGCCTTCGACGTAAACCAACGAGCCCTTTTTTAAATATTTCTGAGCAAATTCCGCCCACTTACGCCACACCACAACATTGTGCCAATCTGTTTCTTTGACTTGTTCATTTTCCTGATTGCGCCATACGCGATTTGTTGCCAGCGAGAAATCTGCCACCGCAGCCCCGGATGGAGTATATCGAATTTCCGGATCCTTGCCCAGTCGTCCCAAAAGAATTACTTTATTGACTGTTCCACTACCGATAGCCATTCGACCCTCCTCTTTCTAATTTTATGATTTATTTAATTCGTTGAATTTTAATAAAAAAAAGGAAAATAGTCAAGTAATTTTTTTCAAAAAAGCGTATTTATGAAAACAAATTTATCCGTTTGCCCGCTATTGCACGACCAATACTTTGGCGCCGCGTATCTTGCGTTCTTTCAATTCAACTAATGCCTGATTTGCTCGTTCCAGCGGGTAGGTTTGAAATTCAGGTTTGATGGGAATTTTCGCCGCGAGCTCCAAAAATTCCGAAACATCCTGCCGCGTCACATTGGCGACGCTTTTGATTTCTTTCTCCATCCACAGGTGCTCGGGGTAGTCCAATTGCAATAAATAATTTTGGTCGATATTTTCTTTGCGAATGGCATTGATGACTAATCTCCCGCCGGGTTTCAGATTTTTCATCGCTTCCACTACCGGCTTCCAGACCGGCGTGGTGTCGATGATGCAATTCAAATTTTCCGGAGCGGTGTCAGTCGTATTCCCTGCCCAGACAGCGCCTAATTCATGAGCAAATTTGCGCTCTTTTTCGCTACGGGCAAAAACATAAATTCTGGAATTCGGAAATTGGAAGCGAACCATTTTCAGCACGAGATGCGCTGAAGCGCCAAATCCCGTGAGCCCTAAATTTTGGCCATCTTTTAAGCCGGTTAATCTGATCGACCGATAGCCGATTGCTCCGGCGCACAAAAGAGGCGCCGCTTCGGCGTCGCTGAAAATTTTCGGAATGGGGTAGGCAAATTTTTCCGGAACGACCATGTATTCCGCGTATCCGCCATTGGCGTCGCGTCCCGTCGCCAAAAAGTCCGGACATAAATTTTCCTGTCCGCTGCGGCAAAATTCGCACTCTCCGCACGCCGAAAAAATCCACGCCACGCCAACGCGGTCGCCTGATTTGAAGCGTGCGGCATTTTTTCCAAAATTTACCACGCGTCCCACGACCTGGTGGCCTGGAATCATGGGATAATTCGGTGGCGGAGTCCTCCCCTCGATTTCGTCCAATTCTGTGTGGCAGACGCCGCAGGTGGAGACTTTAATCAAAATTTCCTTTTCCGCAGGTTCAGGAATGGGAACATCTCTCAGAGTCAGAGGCTCTTTGTCCTGACGAAGATCGATAACTTTTTCCATAAACAATGCCTTCATCGCTGCACCTCTTTGATTAGTCAAGTAAAATTTTCGGATGGACGCTGTGAGTGTTATAAGATAATAAGAAAATTTTTGGTCATTGTCAATAGGTTTTGCCAGATGAAAAAAATTCCTTGAATATTTGAAATGAATTAGTTAATTTAACAAACAAGCTGATGTGAGAGAAATTTTCTTGTGGAAAAAATGGAGGTGCCAATGGAGTGTAAAAATTATCAGAAAAATTTGAGTGGTTGCAATTGTACCTATGAACCTTGCAGCAGAAAAGGCTATTGCTGCGAATGTCTGGCGTATCATCGTCGGCTCGGAGAACTGCCTGCGTGTTATTTTTCTGATGATGTCGAAAGAACTTACGACCGTTCCATTGAACGATTCATTTCTCTCCATCTGTCGTAAAAGTGAATTTTTTCATTCAAAAAACAGCAGGGGTTTTTATGATTAAAAAATTATTTAGAAAATATTTTCCGGCGTTATTGACAATTGCAGTCATTAGCCTTTTAATTTTCTCTTGCCAGGCGAATCGGGAATTGCCAAATGAAGTGACTCAAGTGATCGAGCAAGTAAAGCAGAAAGCTGCGCCTGACAGACGCGTCACAGTTTTTTCCGTGGACGGCTATCGCTCCGGGAAAAAAATTATTCTGCGCGGAGAATTGTTATCGCCTCAGGCAAAGAAGGATTTGCTCGATGGAGTTCGCGCTCAAACAAAACTTACAGTTGTGGACAGTTTGACTGTTTTGCCGGATATTTCTTTGGGGGCAGATACTTGCGGCGTGATCCGCGTGAGTGTCGCCCAGGTGCGCCGCCGGCCTGACGTAAACCAGGAAATTATCACTCAGGGACTGCTGGGAACGGAAGTGCGCCTGCTCAAAAAAAGAGACGGCTGGTATTATTTGCAGTTGGAAGATCAGTACCTCGGCTGGGTGATGCGAAAATCCGTTGCGGTGGGAAATATCGAATTTTTGAATGACTGGAAAGATAGAGAAAAATTAGTCGTCAAACAAAATTACGGACAGGTCTGGGAAAATCCTGCCGCGAAAAACTCGTTTCCGATTTGCGATGTCGTATTGGGCAATCGGCTGGGTTTTGTCAGCAAAAAAGGCGGCTATTTTCGGATTGAACTTGCCGACGGCAGAACCGGATTTGTCGTGCCCGAGTTGGTCGAATTTGAGAAAAAATTAAACGCGAGAGAAGCGCCCGGTGCGAACGATTTAATTCGGACGGCGAAACAATTCATGGGTATTCCCTATTTTTGGGGCGGAAAATCAACCAAGGGCTTTGATTGCTCGGGATTCACGCAGACGATTTACAAATGGAACGGAATTCAATTGCCGCGCGATGCAAATATGCAAGTGAAAATTGGGACGGGAATTCCCATTGATGATTCACTGAGTCAAGTGAAGCCCGGTGATTTATTATTTTTCGGCAGCGCAAAAGATCACATCACCCATGTCGCCATGTATTTGGGGGGCGGAAGATTCATTCACTCGGATGGTCTGGTGCACATCAATAGTTTGTTTCCCCAGCACGATGATTACAGTGATTATCGCAAAAAACATTTTCAGGCAGCGCGGCGAATTTTAAAATAATCAGGTTTCGAGGTTTGGGCGGAAGGAAAAAATCAGCAACTCTGTACTATGAACTTTGAACGATAAACTTTGATTTTTGAACCACAAAAAATAAACCAAAACAAGAAGGGAAATTCCCATGCGAATGAGTCGAAAAGAGTTTTTGCGGACGAGCGGAAAAGCCATTGCTGGCATTAGCTTGCTGGGCACTGGTGCCGCCTCTTTCTCTCAAATTGCAGGATGCCAAAGAACCAATGGAGGAGCCATGCTTGAGTACAAAATTAGAGATTTGAATCTGGTACACACGTGGACCATTTCACGAAATTCATCAGACGTAAAACACAATGTTTTTGTGAAATATACCCAAGATGGCGTCAGCGGCATCGGCGAAGCGGCGCCGAACGTTCGCTACAATGAAACGGCGGAGAGCACTGTCGAGGTCATCAAAAAAGCCAAACCAATTGTTGAAAAGGCGGATCCCTGGAAATTTGTGGATCTGGGCTATCAAGTCCGCGATTTAGTGGAAGAACAAACCGCTGCCAAATGCGCTATTGACATTGCCATCATGGACTGGGTGACGAAAAAATTAGGCGTGCCGCTGTATCAATATTTAGGTCTCGACAAATCCAAAACTCCGCTCACCACATTCAGCATCGGTATCGACAAGCCAGCGGTGATGCAGCAAAAAATCCGCGAGGCCGAAAAATATCCGATTTTGAAAATCAAAGTCGGAAAAAAGAACGACCCGGAGATCATGGCTGCGGTCAGGGAAGTGACGGACAAGCCACTGCGTGTGGACGCTAACGAAGGCTGGAAAACAAAAGAAGAAGCGTTGGAAAGAATTAAATGGCTGGAAACTCACGGCGTAGAATTTATCGAACAGCCCCTGCCGGCAGAAATGTTAGAAGAAACCCGCTGGCTGCGCGAACGGATAAATATTCCGATAATCGCAGACGAGGCAGTAAAATCCGCGCACGACATTCCCAAATTAGCCACAGCGTACGACGGCATCAACATTAAACTCATGAAAAGCGGCGGTATTCAGGAAGCTTTGCGCATGATCTGGATGGCGCGCAGTCTGGGCATGAAAATAATGCTCGGCTGCATGATCGAAAGCAGCGTCGCCATCGCCGCAGCAGCACACCTCAGTCCGCTTGTCGACTACGCCGATCTGGACGGAAATTTGCTCATTAAGAATGATCCGTTTCATGCGGTGGATGTTGTCCAGGGGAAGCTGATTCTACCGGATAGGCCTGGATTGGGGATAGAAGGGGAGTTTTAAATCTGAATTTTGATGATAAAGTGAAATAAAAAGCAATCGCAAGCCAGTATTTTTTGCGGTTGCTTTTTTTATTTGTTAAAACGACTTAAATTTATGGGGCCGAAATGAAAACAAGGAAATTTTTTGTTAATTTTAGATTTTTCTTGACAATACGGGATGTTTTTTGTATAATATAACAAAATTATCATTGCCTCTCAAAAATTGCGAAAGTGGTGAGTAACCATGGTTTGCAAAAGATCCCTCAGGACAATCCTTTCAGATTTTTTTCAAAACTTAAAATCAATATTTTTTGGAGATTTCAAATATGTTCTCAGGAAAGCAGGCCCTTATTTACCCATTGGTATCTATCTGGTCGATGAAGAAGGATATTTTCAATATTGTAATGAAGTTTGCCGGGAGATACTTGGGATATCGTGTGATGAAAAAGTGGATAATTTGAGTATTAGAAATTTTTATCTTTTTCCTGAAAGGCGCGATGAATTACTAGAGAAACTAAAACAGAAGGGAGGTTTTTTACAGAAGCAGCCAATTCAATTTAAAAAGCGCCAAAATGATACAATTATTACTGTGGAGGATTGCTGCCGCGTGCATCAGGGGAGGTTTGGGAAAAAATATTATGTCGGCAGCTTGACGGATATCACTGAGGAATCGCATTATAGAGAGATGTTTGATGATTTGCCTTCCGGAGTTTTTCGGGTTAATAATGATCATAAGTTCGTAACTGTAAATAGAGCAGTGGCAAAGATTTTTGGCTTTGAGGATCCTGATCAGTTAATTAGACGCGATGTACGGGAGTTTTGGAAAAATAAACAGAAGTATAATCAGTATTTGGAGCTTGTAAATAAAGAGAAACAAGTAATCAATTTTCATGCGCGCATGACGCGTCGCGACAGGAAAAATATACATATTTCAATAAATGCAAAATTGTGGATCGGCGAAGACGGAAAAGTGTTGGGCAGAGAAGGGACGTTTACGGATGTTACAAATGAAATTAAGTATTCTCAAAGTTTTGAAAAATTTTCTATCGGATATTACGAAGTGCATTACGAAGACGGAAAACATACTATTGTGAAATGCAATGATACCTACGCGAAAATGCATGGTTACCATTCACGTGAGGATGTGATAGGCCAAGACATCATGAAATTTCATGCCGATCCTACGCAAAAAGAAATTTTTTTAAAAACGCTGAGAAATGCTGAAATAAGTGGTGGGAATATAGTAAATAATATCCGGCTTAAAGCGAAAAAAAAAGACGGCACAGCTTTTTGGGTTCAAGTTGACTTTTCAATTGAAAGAGATGCTGCAGAGCGCGTTATAGGCAGGCAGGGAATTGTTGTGGATATTGATGAGAGAATGAAGCTACAGGAGGAGGTAAACAAAAAGGAAGTGGCGTTATCGAAGACACTGAGAGATATGGATAGGTTTGTTCATCAATATATTGCCCCATTAATGAGTGTCGATAGTACAGCACAAACATTATTTGAAATATTAGAACATCGATTAAGATTTTCAATAGATAAAATCAATGCATTTGAAATTGATCATTCAACTACCTGGAAGCTAATTGAGAAATTAGAAGTCTTATTAGAAAAAATTGAACAAGAGGAAAGAAAGAAAGACTTCGTGCGCGAAGTACATGGTTTGAAACAAAAATTAGTCTTTGGGAAGCAACAATATTTGCAGTCTGATTTATCAGAATTGTTAATCCGAGAAATAATTTTTGATATGTTAAAATTAGCAAATCGATTGGAAAGAAATTTTGCGAAATTGGATAATCGTGAATTTCAAGAGGAACTCAACGAGATCAGGCAGGAAATTAAAGAGATTTATGATACCTACATTATGCAATTGCTCAGAAGAATCTTGAATAGCACTAAAATAACGAATAATGTCATCGAATCTTTAAGGCGATATCTCTTTTCCGGCGAAGAGGCTGAGTTCGAATTTACAAAGACCAACATCATTAATATCATAAAAGAAAATATCGCCATGTATTTCAATCTTGCCAAGCAAAAAGGTTTAACCATCGTGCCGCCAAAGCAAAATTATGTCATGATAGAAATATCAGTGCCCCACGTAGATCGCATGTTATCTAATCTTATTCAAAATGCTATTAAATACTCCTATCATCGAAAAGGCGGGTTTGTTGATATTCGTTTATTTGAACAAAGAAACCTCGTGATAATAGAAATTGTAAATTATGGTGTACCCGTGGAGAGAGAAGAAATAGATAGGTTGTTTGAATTTGGCTATCGAGGAAAACATTCATTCGACTGGAATCGCACCGGATCCGGAATTGGGCTTGCCGACGCCAAAAAGACAGTGGAAAAACATGGCGGAGATATCCATATAAAAAGCGAGCCTATGGATAAAGGTGAATCTATGGGAATAGGCCCGAGAAAAGGAAGGAAAAAGCCCCCGTATTTAACAACAGTAACAGTCATTTTGCCAAAACGAAGGGAGAAAAAATAAATGGCAAGAATTTTATGGATAGAAGACGAAGCAAAAGATCAGCTTATTGAATATGTTGCACCGCTGCTTCGCGCCGGTCATTTTGTGGAGTTAGTCGGTGATGCCTCAGAGGCTTATCAGCGATTAAATGAAGCACGTTTTGATGTCATCATCTTTGATTTGTTGATCGGAATCGGAGATGATTTTGTGGCAGACACTGACTACCCAGGATTGGATTTGTTAATAAAGCTTTTTCGAGATGATTCGAAGGCGCCAAGAATCGACAAAAATCGGGTCATTGTTTTTACTGTTGTGACAAATCCAAACATTATTGATGAGATCAAAAATTTAGGGATTCAGAATATCAAAACAAAGCAGCAGATGCATCGGACCATGCTTATGCGATTTGTCGAAGAAGTGCTTGCCAAGAACAGTCATGGGGAAATTTATGAAAGCAAATGACAATCAATGGAAAGATATCGTTTGTGAAACGTTAGCGAATTTATTCGTTCTTATGTTTGCTTTTTTGTTTGCTCTTTTTACCTGGGAAAGTCTTGGCTCAGATCGCACAGTAAATCATAATCTGGCGGATATTTTGGCAGAGATACTTGGATTGATTTTTATTCTTCCTCAAGTTGTCATACAATTAACTATCACTCCCCAGCAAAAAGATTTAAAAACAATTTTTAAAAGTTTTATTTCATGGTATTTGTCATTTTATATTGTGGCCATTGTTTTTTTATCTTATGATTTTGTTTATGATTGGATTGATGAGAAATGGGCTGACATAATCTGTATAGCGATTTTTATTAGTGCTTTGTTACAAATCGCACCTTACCTTTATTTTTTTATTAAAAAACATTCGACTTCCAGCAAGATAAAGAAGTTAAAACAGAGAATTTTAAAGCGAGCAAAAAGATTAGCTACATGTGCAGAGAAAACTCCCGACGAAAATAAAGTGAGAAAATTAAGGAAAGTTTTAATCGCAGATATTGATAGTTTGGGAGAATATATTTCTCTGCAAGGGAATGAAAACGAGGAAATTGTAAGTCTTGGCGCTGAAGTTCTTGTAACTTTGATAAAAAAATTGCATGAATTTGAAAACAAAGAGATTGATATTTTTTTGTTATATGTGATAGATGGTATTGGAGAAGTAGGGGCCAGTATCAAAAAAGAAGGAAATTCAGAAATTATATTGGAGTCGTTGAAAGAAACAGCTCTCTACATTATTGAAGGAAATTGTCCTCCGGAAAGGATGACCAAGTTTGTGCTTCCAATGATAGTGAAAATCGCCGATATTTCCCTAACTAACGCTGGCAGATTGTCTGAAATGACAATCTTAAAAAGTATCAAAGCGTTAGATGAAATTTCAAAAACTGGGCTAAGGCACAGACCACCCAAAGAAATAGAATACCATAATATAGTTGTTCAAATTACTCGATTCGGAATGTTTTCCATGGCGAGAAACTATACTTATGCGACAAATGCCGTATTTAATTGCCTGAATCAAATGTCGCAATTGTCATTTAGATTCCTGCCTCAAAAAAGTTCGCCCATTCTGAAAATTTCCGATGCTATGGCAGATCTGGGAAAATTTGCTACTCAAAAAAGGAATGAGACTTATGTTTTTGAAACCTTTAATAGCCTTGAACAAATTATAATCGAAGTAAAAAATAGACCTGAATTTGAGTTGGATTATTGTATCGCGTGTTTTATGCAGTTGGGTGGCGCAGTATTTCAAAACATGCCTCTTTTAGAAGAATGGCTATGCAGAAAAATGAAAAGTCTTGAGAGAAATGCAAATATTAAATTGAGTGACTTTTTCGAATCGTCAGAAAGAATTATTTCGGACAAGAGCGAAGTGGAAAGACGCTGGTTTCTCGATTTTCTCGACTTCCTCAAAGACTGCCTCGGCATTTCTGATGACGAACAACCTGAAGAGGAGGTAGAATAAAATCCAATTTGCTGTTTATTTTTTCGCCGATTTTGCCACAACAACAGCCTCGCGTATTTTTTTCACCACACCTTTTTGATAATGAATCGCCTCTAACAACACAATGTAAATCCCCACCCGGCAAATATGCCCAAAATTATCCCGTCCGTCCCAGATGAGCGAATTTGACGTCGCGCTGGGTTGGTTGTCCGTAAGTGTGCGAATCAAGCGGCCGCGGGAGTCGAAGATGGAGATTTTTACGCGGGAGAGGTTGAACGGTAAATTGTATTGAATGATGGTCACGTCGTCTCTGCCGTCGTTGTCGGGGGAAAAAGGATTCGGCGAAATTGAAAGCGTCGCCTGTCCCGGGAGTTTGGAGACAAAGACGCTGTTTTGCTTTCCCGGCGTGGCGCCAGCTAAAGCGACGCAACCGGCCCAGTTGCTGCTGTCTTGCGAAGAAATGTCGGGATTGATGCGTTCCAATGAAACGCCGGTTTTGTCGCTCCACTCAGGAAGGAAATTGACATGGTCGATGATGTTGTTGTTGGGATCGAAAAGGAAGATCGCGTCGCCGGAGTTGTTCAGCCCCGGGAAATTTTTGGGGACAATGATATTTCCGTCTGATAAATTGAATTCCGAAATAACCGCTGAATCGGCTGCGATCAGGGCAAAAGATAGCGATGGAATTTCAAAATTTTCATCTGCCAAAATTGATCGTTGGCCGGAATCTGCGTCTGAAAAACACCACTCTTGCAAATTTATCGGAAAATCCTGGCGATTATAAATTTCAAACCACTCGCTATTGCCGCTGTACGGCGCGTACATGATTTCGTTAATGACAACATCTGCCGCGGAAAAGTTAATTGCGATGCGGCTGAAAAGGGTGTCGTTGGCGGGATTGTCATCTGCTGCCTCTACGGCGCAGGCAAGTTCAAATGCGCCGGAGCGATCGAGTGAAAACTGCAATGGAATCTGCAAGGAGTCGTTCGGCGCAAGCGGCTCGGAAAAGTTTTCGCTGGCGGCATATTTTTCTTGTTCCGAAAAGTGGTTGTCGAAGTTTATGTCTACAAAAAGTGAAACGCGGAAATTAGCAACAGGGTTTACACCGAGATTTTTTGCTAAGACCGTCGCGGCAATTTGCTGATTTCTGTCCGGTTTTTGGGGTGAAAATGATATTGATGAAATCGCCAGGTCGTAATTTTGCGGTGTGGCACTATTTCGAAATCCTGGCGTGCCGTTCAATGCCAGACTGTTCGCCCAGTTTGCCGGAGAGTTGTCGTTGTTCATTTGAATTTTTTCGTCGGAGTGGCCTGGTTCGTTGTCCAGGGAATAGGTGTATTGTGCGACGGTGTCGCCGGCGCTATTGATGAGCGTGACTGTTTCCGCCGTAGAATTGGATAATCCGCCTGACCCAAAGGCAGAGTTGTCTATGGTTAAAATTAAGGCATTTTTCGGAACGAGGCTGTCATATTGAGTAGAGGAAGTAAAATAGCCGGGATCAAGAATGAGTCCGAATTGCCCCGGCGCTATTTTTGTGCCGAAGAGATGTTCGATGATGAAGTCGGCAGCGGTGCCGTCGCTGATTTGCCAGCCGGACAGGTCAACGGTGTCCGTCGGACTCGAGTTGTAAATTTCGATGAATTCATTGTAGTATTCGCTGCCGGCAGGATCGAACATGATTTCCGATAAAATGATTTGGCCCAGCGCAAAGGCAGGGGCGACCGACAGGAAAGTGGAAATTAAGAAAAGAGAGATAGCGGAGTGGAAATATTTTTTCCTCATGGAAATTCCCGAAAATGTTTACAACGAGAAAATTATTTTTTCAACAAGTAATATAACAATACTTCAACAATAATCAAGTCAAAAAATTTTGCTTTTCATTTTTTCTTGTTCGGAAATTTTCAGGGTTGGCCGGATAGCAGATGCCAGCCCAAATCAGGTGTCTGACTCTTGAGCTTGCGATAAATTTTTATTGACTTTTAGTCTAAAAAAAACTATATTGTGGGTTCAAAAATTCAGAATTTGTCAGCGAAAACATTGCTCACAAAAAGTTGATATATAATTCACGGGAGGTTTTTTAAAATGAAAAGGAAATTATTGTCGCGTTTCATTTTAATTGCTACATTAGTGCTTTTGGCTCTGTGGCAATTGTATCCGACTTATAATCTTTCTCGCTTAAATAAGCAGTACGATCAAAGTGTTGAGAAACTGCTGACCATGGTCGATTTGTCTAAAAAAGACGTGAAAACCGCTTTGATCGATGAAAATTTAGAGGCATTGGTAGTTGGACATTTGAAAGATAAAGCGACAGAAAAAGAAACGCGTCAATTAGCGGCGAAAATTCAGGAGTTGGATCAGAGAATATTTGAAACTGAAAAAAAATCCATCAAGCGCGGTCTTGATTTACAGGGCGGAACGTATCTGGTTTACGAGATCAATTTCCCGGATTTTTTGAGCAAACTGGCTAAAACCAGCGACGAACAATTTCAGACATTGCTGAAAGAGGTCGATCTGGAATCCAAGCAAAAGGACATGGAATATTTTGACGTGTTGGTTGCGAAGTTTCACGAAAAAAATATTCCGCTCAATCGCTATTTTGGAAAGAAAGGCGATTCCGACAACAAAATTCTCACATTTTTGCGCAAAGAGGCAGAGGATGCAGTGGATCGCAGTCGCGAAGTTTTGGTCAATCGCGTCGATCAATTTGGCGTTTCCGAGCCGACAATCGTCAAGCAGGGGAATCATCGAATTGTTGTTGAGCTTGCCGGCGTGCAAGATGTGAATCGCGCTAAGGCCGTAATCGGAAAAACAGCGCAGTTGGAATTTAAGCTACTTCGCGAACCGGATTACACCAGCTCGATTCTGATGAAGATAGATAAGGTTGTAAAGTCCCGCCGTCTGGGGGCGTTAGATTCGACAAAATTGGCGGAAGTTTTGCAGGCTGATTCGACGGCTCAGGATTCTGCGGCTAAAAAGAAAAAGGTTCGCTCCGAAGCCGAAGTGGATTTGAACGAACTTTTTGGCCAGAATACTCCCGGCCAAGTGAAAAGCGGCGATACGACTCTTTCGGTCGATAAAGATATGTTTGAAGCGAATCCGTTTCTCGCTTTGTTGGGAAATGTGGGCAACATGGTTGCCGCGCCCAAACAGAATATGCGTGCGGTAGATGTTATTTTGAATTACCCGGAAGTGAAAAAAGTTATTCCAAAAGATTCTCAATTTCTCTGGGCAAATAAGCCCGTGAACGTCAAGGGAAAAGAGTGGTATTTTCTTTATTTCGTGAAGAGGAATCCTGAATTAACTGGTGATTATATCGACGATGCTCAGGTTCAAGTCTCCGGCGGAAGCAGTAATCGGATGAGTCGCGCAGGACAGGCGGAAGTACATTTAAGCCTGAATTCCGAGGGAGGAAAGAAATTTGCGCGTATCACCGGCGCCAATGTTGGTAAGTTTTTGGCGATTGTACTGGATAACAAGGTTGCCAGCGCGCCGCGTATCAAAGAAAAAATTCCTTCGGGAACTGCTCGCATTGACGGGCTGGACGATATTCAAGAAGCAAAAGATCTGCAAATCGTGTTGCGAGCTGGCGCTTTACCCGCGCGGTTGGAAAGTATTGAAGAACGCACAGTAGGTCCATCGCTGGGAAAAGATTCCATTCAAAGAGGACAATATTCCGCCTTGATTGGCCTGGCATTGGTCGTTCTTTTTATGATGGTTTATTACAAACTTTCCGGCGCGATTGCTGATGTGGCGTTGGTTTTGAACATCGTTTTTGTGATGGCTGTACTGGCGGCATTTCACGCAACACTGACGCTGCCGGGCGTTGCCGGAATTATTTTGACGATTGGTATGGCGGTTGACGCCAACGTACTTATTTTTGAACGTATTCGAGAAGAGCTGAGGTCGGGGAAAACTATCCGGGCGGCGATTGACGCCGGTTACGGTCGCGCTTTTGTGACAATTTTAGACGCCAATATCACCACGCTGCTCACAGCAGTTGTGTTGTATCAGTTCGGTACCGGCCCCATTCAGGGTTTTGCCGTGACATTGATGATCGGCATTATCGCCAGTATGTTTACCGCTATTATAGTAACGCGGTTTATTTTCGATTACATAACTTCAAAACGCGAATTGAAACAGTTAAGCATCTAAATAGGCTGGTAGAAAGCTGACAGGACAAGTTAAACAAAGTTAAGGAAAAGGGAAATGCAATTCATAAAAGAAACTCATATTGATTTTATCGGAAAGAGAAAAATTGCGATAGCTATTTCATCTCTCCTCATTCTTATTGGTATTGTTTCTCTCATTGTCAGAGGTGGTCCCAAGTATGGCATCGATTTTACCGGTGGTACTTCGCTTCAGGTGCAATTTCAGAAACCGGTGAAAATTAGCCAAGTGCGCAAGATTCTTTCGACGATTGGCGTGGGCAACGCTGAAATCAAAGAATTTGGCGTGGAAAATGAAATTTTGATTCGCATTCAGCAGCAACCGGACATGCAGGACATCTCAGATAAAGTGATTTCTACGCTCAAGGATAACATGTCCGATAATCCGCTTGATTTGCGCATGAAAGAGGCGATAGGCCCTCGAATCGGAAATGAGCTCCGTCGCGCCGCGATCTGGGCGATCTTGATTTCTTTGGCGTTGATTTTAATTTACATTAGTTGGCGCTTCGAGTTCACTTTTGCCGTCGGCGCTGTCGTCGCTTTGTTTCACGATGTGATGATTACGCTGGGTATTTTTTCGTTGCTCAATTTGGAAATTTCTCTGGATGTCGTCGCGGCGTTTCTCACCATCATCGGCTACTCGCTGAATGATACGATTGTGGTTTTTGACAGGATTCGCGAAAACATGAAAACATTGCGAAGGGAAAACATTATTACCATCATGAATGTCAGTATCAATCAAACTCTTAGCCGAACTATTTTGACGTCATTGACCACATTTCTCGTTGTAGTTATATTGTTTTTCTTCGGCGGCGAAGTGATTCATAATTTTTCCTTTGCTCTGGTGGTCGGTGTGATTGTAGGTACCTATTCCTCAGTTTTTATTGCCAGCCCGGTAGTTGTTGAGTGGAAACTGAAAAGAGAAAGAGATAAAAAGAAATAAAGAAATCGCCGATGAAGGCGGAGAATTTTGATGTTTGATTTCTGTCGCTATTTTTAATTGGAGGCTTCACAATGACCCTCAACGAGAAAGAAATTCAGGACGTTGTTGTACTGGAGTTGTCGGGAAAGGTCATGGGAGGGCCGGACGCCAGTGCGTTTCGGCAACGGCTGCATTCGCTGGTAGATGAGCGGAAAACAAAAGTTATCGCCGATCTGAGCGATGTCAGTTGGATGAATAGCTCCGGTCTGGGGATTCTCATCGGCGGCTTGACAACGTTGAAAAATAACGGCGGAGATCTGAAGCTCGTCGGGGTCACCGGAAAAATCGAGAGTCTGCTCATCATCACCAAGTTGATTAAAATTTTTGATTCTTTTAATACAATCGAAGAGGCAGTCTCCAGTTTCGGTTAATGGAAAAATTGAAAGAAGTTACAATAAAAAGGCTCCGAACATTTTTAAGGTTCGGAGTTTTTTGTGAAAAAAAGGACAACTTATGGCCGTTACAGTCATTGTTGGCTGCCAGTGGGGGGACGAAGGCAAAGGGAAAATTGTCGATCTGTTGAGTGAAAAAGCCGATTTTTGCGCTCGTTACCAGGGGGGGGCAAATGCCGGCCATTCCATTGTCGTCGGCGGAAGAAAGATCATTTTGCATTTAATCCCCAGCGGAATTTTGCATCGACAGACAAAATGCGTTATTGGCAATGGGGTCGTGGTTGATCCGGAGACGCTTTGCGAAGAAATAGATTTCTTAAAAAAAAATGGCATCGAAGTTGCCGGCCGGCTATTTGTGAGCTCCTTGGCGCATGTTGTTTTTCCCTATCATAAACTCATCGATCTTCAGTCTGAAGCGCAGAAGTCCGAAGATAAAATCGGTACCACCGGCAGAGGAATTGGTCCCACTTATGCCGACAAATATAATCGCGTCGGAATCCGCCTGAAAGATCTGCTGGATGAAGACCTGCTTTTTCACAAAATCGATTTCAATTTAAAACAAAAAGAGCCGCTTTTTGAAATTTTGGGGATTAAAAAGTCGTTTTCTGGGGAAAAATTATCAGAGCAATATTTCTCCTTCGGCGAAAAGTTAAAACCTTTCATCGCCGACACTTCTGTTTTGCTCAATCAGGCAATTGTGGGAAAAAAGAATATTTTGGCAGAAGGAGCTCAAGGTACCTTATTAGATGTGGATTTTGGCACCTATCCCTTTGTGACGTCGTCAAATCCGATCAGCGGCGCCGCCAGTACCGGACTGGGAATCGGCCCCAATCGAATTGATCGTGTTGTTGGCATTTTGAAGGCGTACACTACTCGCGTGGGTTCAGGTCCCTTCCCAACGGAATTTTCGGAAAATTTTAACGCCCAAATTCAGCAATTGGGCGATGAGTACGGCGCAACCACCGGCAGACCGAGACGCTGTGGCTGGTTCGATGCGCTCATCGCCCGCTACGCCGTGCGTCTCAGCGGCGTTGATTATTTTGCGCTGACAAAATTGGACGTTTTGGATACGCTTGAGGAGATCAAAGTTTGCGTTGGCTATCAGATAAACGGAAATACCGTCACGGAATTTCCGACCAATTTAAGTGATCTGGAAAATGCTATCCCGCAATATGTCACTTTGCCCGGATGGCAGACTTCGACGTCTAATATTCATCGCTACCAAGATTTGCCCCAAAAGGCAAAACACTATATCGAAATGATCGAAGATATTTCCGACGCGAAGATCGGTATTGTGTCTGTAGGGCCGGACAGAAAAGAGACTATTTTTATGGAAAATATTTTTTAATTCCCATGTTTTTGGTCAATAAAAAAAATATTGGTTTTTGGAGTGGCTTTGTCGTTTGTGGGTAGAGCCACTTTTTTTGTGTCAACGGGGGAGAATAAAATAGAAATATAATGAGAATGGATATAAAAGAACATGTCGTGTCAAATTTTAGCGATAGTGAAATACTATTAAAATTTTTTGTGAAAATCGGGACAAACAATCTAAACGCTGCCAATAGAGTGACTTGCAAATTACCTCAAATTTCTTATATTATTGCGCAAAATTAGCACTCTCTCTACAAGGGTGCTAAAAAGTGATTTTAAGTAAATAAAAAATAAAATGATAATTGAGGAGGTGAAGTCAGTATGAACATCAGACCCTTAGCTGATCGCGTTGTTGTTAAACCGGTTGAGCCGGAGGAAAAAGAACAAAGCGGCATTATCATTCCGGATACGGCCAAAGAAAAGCCGATGCAAGGCAAGGTCGTTGCCGTCGGTCCCGGCAGAAAGTCGGAGAACGGCGAAAAGATTGATATGGAAGTGAAAGTCGGAGATATTGTTCTGTACGGCAAGTATTCAGGAACAGAGGTAACTTTAGATGGGGAAGAATATTTGATCATGCGCGAAAGCGATATTTTTGCGATTATGTAAACAGAAAAATGGGTAAATAATAATTTTAGGAGGAGTAAGAGAAATGGCAAAAATAATAGATTTTGAGGCTGAGGCACGTAGCAAGTTAAAAACAGGGCTGGACATGTTGGCCAATACAGTTAAAGTGACTCTGGGGCCCAAAGGCCGAAATGTTGTCATTGACAAAAAATTTGGATCGCCGACGGTGACGAAAGACGGCGTAACGGTTGCCAGGGAAGTGGAACTGGAAGATCCGCTGGAAAACATGGGCGCTCAGATGGTTAAAGAAGTTGCCTCTAAAACGAGCGACATCGCTGGGGACGGAACCACGACAGCGACCGTATTGGCGCAGGCAATTTTCAAAAAAGGGCTGAAAAATGTGACGGCTGGCGCTAATCCCACTCATTTGAAACGTGGCATCGACGAAGCTGTGAAAGTTGTCATTGAAGAAATTAAAAAGATGAGCAAAGAAGTTCAGGGCAAAACGGAAATTGCTCAGGTCGGCGCAATTTCTGCAAATAACGATCATTCCATTGGCGAGTTGATCGCTGAAGCTATGGAAAAAGTCGGAAAAGACGGCGTGATTACAGTCGAGGAAGCAAAGTCTACCGATACGACGCTTGAGGTTGTAGAAGGTATGCAGTTTGATCGCGGCTATCTGTCTCCCTATTTTGTGACCGACGTGGACACGATGGAAACCTTTATGGAAGATCCGTACATTTTGATTCATGACAAAAAAATCTCCGTGATGAAAGACCTGCTTCCCATTCTGGAAAAAGTGGCTCAGACAGGTCGCCCCATGTTGATTATTGCTGAAGATGTGGAAGGCGAAGCGCTGGCAACTCTGGTCGTCAACAAAATTCGCGGCACGTTGAAAATCGCGGCGGTGAAAGCCCCCGGCTTCGGCGATCGCCGCAAAGCCATGTTGGAAGATATCGCCATTTTGACCGGCGGACGCGTGATTTCCGAGGAAACTGGTTTTAAATTAGAAAACACAACTATGGACGATCTCGGCACCGCTAAACGCGTCAGCATCGACAAAGAGAACACCACAATCGTCGAGGGCGCTGGCAAAACAGAAGACATCAAAGCGCGTATCAACCAGATCAAAAAGCAGATCGAAACAACAACTTCCGACTATGACAAAGAGAAACTTCAGGAACGTCTTGCGAAATTGGCAGGCGGTGTGGCAGTGTTGAACGTCGGTGCGGCAACGGAAGTTGAAATGAAAGAGAAAAAAGCCCGCGTGGAAGACGCGCTGCACGCAACCCGCGCAGCCGTGGAAGAAGGAATTGTTCCCGGCGGCGGCGTTGTTTACATTCGTGCGCAGAAGGCTTTGGAGAAAATGAAGTTGGAAGGCGACATGAAAGTCGGCATGGAAATCGTGAAACGCGCGCTGGAAGAGCCGCTGCGTCAGATCGCTGAAAACGCCGGTTGGGAAGGATCCATCGTCGTGCAGAAAATTCGCGAAGGGAACGAGACCTTTGGTTTCAACGCGGAAAATGAAACTTTCGGCGACATGATCGAAGCCGGAATTATCGACCCGACAAAAGTCTCTCGCATTGCGCTGGAAAATGCTGCCAGTATTTCCGGATTGATGCTCATGACAGAGGCGACGATTGTCGAGAAGCCGGAAGAAGAAAAAATGCCGCCTATGCCTGCCGGTGGTGGCGGAATGGGTGGTATGTATTAATTTTAATGTTCAGGTTTTAAATTCAAAAGCCCTGCTGAGTTCTTTGGCAGGGCTTTTTGTATTTTGCGGGTTAAATATTGCCAATCCGGGATTTTCGTACGAAAGAAATTGAACAATCTCTTGATTTCACTTTTTTTAGCTTGACAAAATTGAATTGTTTTAATATATTTAAATTTGCTATATTTAGTTCATTTTGGAGATAACTTTCAATATCGTGAGCGTTTGATTGTGGGAGCGGCAGGAATTTTTCTTGGTCTGGGGACGAATTTGGGAGATCGGGAGCGAAATCTCATTCATTGTCTGAAAGAATTAACCGTAACAGATCAGGTGGAAATTTGTCGCATCTCATCAGTTTACGAGACAGCGCCGGTCGGCGTAACTGACCAGCCTGATTTTTTGAATATGGTTGTGGAGATTGAGACGTCGCTGTTGCCGTGGCAATTGTTGCACTTCGTAAAGAAAGTAGAAAAAAAAATCGGCAGAAAAAATGGCCGCCGTTGGGGACCGCGACTGATTGATGTCGATATTTTGGCGTATCGAGATGTCGTATTAGAAGCGAACGAACTCAAGATTCCCCATGCGCGTCTTGCCGAGCGGCTGTTTGTTCTCATTCCGCTGCAGGAGATAGCGCCTGACTTTTTCCATCCCCAATTGAATGTGTCCGTAGCGGAACTTATTCAGCAGTGTCAGGATATAAAACAAGTTAGAATTTACTGAGGGGAAGGGTAGGAGAAAAAAGAAGAAGGCTGGATAAAGGCGGGGACGGGGCTAAAAGGTTTGTTGCAGCAATTAAAAAGAGAGTTTAATATAATGAAGGCATATTTTAGTGATATAGGGCTGCGCTTGTATCTTGGAGATGTTATTACAATATTAAATCAATTGCCAGAAGAAACGATTGATTTGATTTTTGCCGATCCGCCCTACAATTTATCGAACGATGGCTTTACTTGTCACGCCGGCAGAAGGGTTAGCGTTAATAAAGGCAATTGGGACAGGAGTAAGGGTGTAGAAGAAGATTTTGGATTTCACTATGAATGGATAAATGCATGCAAAAGAGTTTTGAAACCAAATGGGACATTATGGATTTCAGGTACCTATCATTCAATTTATGCGTGTGGCTTTGCATTACAAAAACAAGGATGGCATATCATAAATGATATTTCCTGGTTTAAACCTAATGCAGCTCCAAATTTGTCATGCCGGATGTTTACTGCCAGCCATGAAACACTGCTTTGGGCAAAAAAAACAAAGAAAGCCAAGCATGTTTTTAATTACGACCTCATGAAAAATGGGGATTGGAATGGTGATTTTTTAAAAAAACCGAATAAACAAATGAGAAGCGTATGGGCAATAAATACCCCCAAAAATGGGGAAAAAAAGCATGGAAAGCACCCCACGCAAAAGCCAGAAGAATTATTAAAACGAATTATTTTATCCAGCAGCAATGAAGGCGATACTGTTCTTGATCCTTTTTGCGGAAGCGCAACTACCGGGGTTGTTGCCATTAGATATAAAAGAAAGTTCGTTGGAGTTGATTTAGAAAAACAATATCTTGATGATTTAGCGATTCCCCGTATGAAAGACGAAATTTTAATTAGTAACCAAGTTACATTATTTAGCTCTCTTACTGTAAAAGATCAAAAAAATGAATTCGGATTATTGCCCTAAGTGAGTTTTATGGATAGAAAAGAAGCTGTTACCAGATTAAAACAATTGGTTGGGCGGATTACATTTTTTCTCAAAAATCCGTTTTTGGGCCTTTAAGAGTAAACTCAAATATAGTAACCAAACGTTGCATATTATCATATTACCGGGCATCGTTAGCGGCTTGTGAGATTAATTGTTCATTTGATGCAGAAGAATTCAGAATTAGCGCAGAAACTCCAATGGAAATCCAGAAACAAAAATTAGATTATATCGCCATCGAGGGCGTCATCGGCGTGGGGAAAACTTCGCTGACGAGAATGTTGGTGGATCGTTTCAATGGCCGCGGCATCTATGAAATTGTGGAGGAAAATCCTTTTTTGGCGGATTTTTATCGCGATGCGGAACGCTATGCCTTTCAGGTGCAGATGTTTTTTTTACTGAGTCGCTATCGCCAGCAAATGGAAATTCCGCAGCGCGATTTGTTTCATCAAATGCTCATCGCCGACTACATTTTTGCCAAGGATAAAATTTTTGCCTATCTGAATTTAGAAGACAGAGAGCTTTTTTTGTACGAAAAAATTGTTACCTTGATGGAGCGCGATATTCCGAGACCGGATTTGGTGGTTTATTTGAAATCCACGCCGGAGCGGCTGATGCAAAATATCAAAAAGCGCGACAGGCCTTTCGAGCGCGAGATGAAATACGAATACATTGATTCTCTGAATCAGGCTTACAATCGATTTTTTAACCATTATTCGGACACGCGATTGTTGGTCGTCGATGCCACGGAAATGGATTTTGTCGCCAAAAGGGAAGATTTTGAAACGATTGTGGGGTTGATTCGAAACATGGAGGGACAGCGCGCAGAGTATGTTGGTTAACAGAAAAGGTTTAGCAAATGTTAT
Organism: Calditrichota bacterium; assembly: GCA_013152715.1. Taxonomy (NCBI): domain Bacteria; kingdom Pseudomonadati; phylum Calditrichota; species Calditrichota bacterium. Next base: position 19,079 of record JAADFU010000144.1, on the reverse strand, counting down.
TTAGAATGTTTATTTACGGGGTTATTATCTGGCTTATTGCCAAATTTGTCGGGCTATTTTTTCGCTCTCAGGGGGACCGCACCACGGTCAAGGGACGCGTCAAAGATCCCGATCCGCTGGATTTGAAAAACGCGGATGTTGAGGACGCGGATTTTGAGGAGATTGATGAATGAATTTTATCAGAGGAAAAGCGGAAGGATTTTAATAAATTAAATTTGGGAGGGAATTCACCGAGATAATTGGTAATGGAGGGAGTTAAGGGAGACGATGATGTCAAATGACAGCATGAGTGAAGGAAAAATTCCGCAACTGATCTTTGAAAAGAGACTTGCATTCTACAAAGAAGAACATCAGCGGTTGACGACACTGTTGAATGTCACGCGAAATATTTCCAAAGAGTTGGAGTTGAACCGGCTTCTGGTGACGATTATGGACGAGGTGAAACGAGCGCTGAAGGCTGACCGGTGTACTGTTTTTTTAGTTGACAAAGAAAAAAATGAATTGTGGTCAAAAGTTGCCCATGGCGAAAATGAAATTCGGTTTCCCGCTCACCTGGGCATTGCCGGCTATGTTGCGAAAACCGGCGATGTGCTGAATATTCCCGACGCTTACGCTGATTCCCGTTTTAACCCGGATATTGACAGGAAAACCGGCTACCAAACGCGAAACATGTTGACTTTTCCCATGCGGAACAAGTTGAACGAAATTATCGGCGTTTTTCAGGTGTTAAATAAATTCGAGGGCGCGTTCACGCGGGAGGATGAGGGACTACTGGACGTGATTTCTACCATCGCGGCGACGCAGTTGGAAAATGCCCAACTTTACGAAGAGCAGAAAAAAACGCTGGACAGTTTTGTCGAGACTTTGGCGAGCACCATCGACGCCAGAGATTCTCTGACCGCGGGTCACTCCAAGCGCATTGCTCAATATTCCATGGAAATCGCCGAAATAATCGGCTTGCCGGAAAAGCGGAGAGAACTGCTGCGCTACGCGGCGCTTTTGCATGATTACGGCAAAGTCGCCATTCGCGAGCAAGTTTTGTACAAAAAGAGCAGTCTCACGATTGAGGAATATTGCAAAATCCAGGAACATCCGGCGATTACCAGAAATATTTTGAAAAAAATTAATTTTAGTCGGGATTTCAAAGAATTGCCGAAAATCGCCGGCGCACACCACGAGCGCTTGGACGGCAGCGGCTATCCCGAAGGTTTGGCGGGCGATGAAATTCCGTTGGAGTCGCGAATTTTGAGTATTGTGGATATTTTTGACGCCATGACTTCGCGCCGGCCCTATCGCGACCGCATGGATTTCGAAAATGTGATGGAAAATATCGAGCAAAATGTCGGGAAACATCTTGATCGCGATTTGTTTGTCGCGTTCAAAAAAATCCGGCTGGATCGATTGATTGAAATTTTGGCGAAAGAAGAAGAGGATCATTCGGACCATTTGATCAAGGAAGACCTGGAGTTCATGAGCCAGTTTACCATTCAGGATTTGATGGATATCATTGAAAATAAGCCGCTGGAGCCAAACGGACAGAAAATAGTGAATAAGTTTTACAAATATTACTATCGTGATTACCTTAACGGCGAGGGTGAGAAATTCAAAGACCCGCTAAAAGTGGCAACGTTGTTATGAAATATTTTGCAATTGGCACAACGGCTTTGATGATGGTGTTTTTGTCCGGGAATTTTTTCGGAGAAGGCTGGTGTCAACAAGCGCTCACCGACTCGGTTCAAATAAAAAAGCCACAAAGCAGCGAAAAAACAGATACGCTGAAACTGGCGGTCAAGTCGCCGACGGGCGCGTTTGTCCGTTCTTTGATATTCCCGGGCCTGGGTCAGTGGTACAATGGCAAAAAACTGAAAGCCGTCGTTATTTTTTTTGGTCAGACAGGCCTGGCGGCGAACGCGATCTATTTAAACCAGCAGCTTGTGAAAAGTCACACCGATAACGAGCGGGAGTTTTATATCAACAATCGAAATCTTTCCGTGTGGTGGCTTATCGGCGTGACGCTTTTTAGTATGGCTGACGCTTACGTTGACGCGCAAATGTCGGATTTCGATGAAAGTCTGGATCTCTCTCATTTTCAAATACAGCCGATGATCGAGGAAAAATCCGCGAGCGTGTCGATTCTGCTTAGCTATCGATTTTAGCTTGCGAAAGCAGCGACAATTTGGTTGCTATTTGACCTGTGCGGCATCGGGGTAATCTTTATTTTTCAATGACGAAAGAAACGAGTGAATTCATCGACTAACACAGGAGGAAGCGGTGTCTTCTACTGAATTAGACCGTGGAAATTGGGGCTCTAAAGTTGGTTTCGTTTTAGCGGCAGCGGGTTCTGCGATTGGGTTGGGCAATATCTGGCGTTTTCCTTATGTTGCCGGTCAAAATGGCGGCGCTGTTTTTGTTCTCATTTACGTGATTTTTGTGGCGATGATCGGTTTGCCGGTGATGATTTCCGAGCTTTCCATCGGCAGGCGGACGCAAAAAAATCCGGTTGGCGCCTTCAAAGTTCTTTTTCCCAAATCATTTTGGAAATACGTTGGCGGACTGGGCGTAGCGACTGGCATCGGTATCCTCTCATTTTATGCCGTTATCGCTGGTTACACTGTCGGTTATTTTGTCAAAATTATTCTCGGCGATTTTAATCATGTTCTTACCGGCGAAGAATCGGCGGCGATTTTTACATCTTTTACCGCGAATCCGTACATTTCCATCAGTTTGTTGCTCCTGTTTGTCGGGTTGACAGTGTTGGTCGTCATGGGCGGCGTGTCCTCGGGAATTGAGCGCTGGTCTAAAATCTTAATGCCAATTTTGTTTTTGCTGCTCATCTTGTTGGCGATTCGTGCGGTGACGCTGCCGGGGGGGCGCGCCGGATTGAGCTTTTATCTTAAGCCGGATTTCAGTAAATTGTCGTTGACAACATTTGCCCGAGCGCTGGGGCAGGCGCTGTTTTCGTTGAGTCTGGGAATGGGGACGATGATCACCTACGGCAGTTACATTTCCAAAAAAGATAATTTAGTGACTTCCGCGGCTTACGTGGCTCTTTTTGACACGCTCATTGCCATTCTGGCGGGATTGGTGATATTCCCGGCTCTTTTTGCCATGGGATTGGATCCGGCAGGCGGCGCCGGATTGGTTTTTGTGGTGCTGCCGTCCATTTTCGCCAAAATGCCCGGCGGGATGATTTTTGGCGCGGGAATTTTTCTGTTGCTGGCAGTGGCGGCGCTGACTTCGACTATTTCGCTGTTAGAGGTGCCGGTCGCCTACTTTGTCGATGAACACAAATGGTCGCGGAAGAAAGCGGTCATCTGGATGGGAATCATCACTTTCATCATTGGCATTCCCTCGGCGCTGTCCCTGGGAGCAAATTCGTTTTTGAGCACACTCATCCGTAAGGATTTTGGTTTTCTGGACATGATGAATGCCGTGTTTGGCAATTACTCCCTTTCTATCGGTGCGTTTTTCATTTCCATTTTTGCCGGTTACAAGTGGGGCGTGCACGCTGTCGCTAAAGAAATCGAGCAAGAAGGGAATATTTTCTTTTACAAAAAACTGTGGATGTTCATCATCCGATTCATCTGCCCGGTGGCGATATTTTTCATTCTGGCCTACATCGCCTGGACGGGGAATTATTTTTAATTTCAGAAAAAGTTCATTTCTAATTTTTCCAGAAAGGTTGCTGGCGTTTTTTTGCATTCTCCGGAAAGGTGTGAAGATCGAATGTATTCTGACAAACGTTTAATTTTAATATTGATCGCTTTTCTGGTTCTAGCGGTCTTGCAGGCAATATATTTTTATCCAAAACTTCCGGATAAAATCGCTACTCATTACGGAGCAGACGGCGTTCCTGATGGTTACAGCGACAAAACGAAGGCTCTAATTTTCGACATTGCCCTGCTTGTCTTCATGAGCGGAGTTTTCTTTGGGCTGAGCTGGATGATGAAAAAAGTACCGGATAATCTGATCAATATCCCCAATAAAGATTTCTGGCTGAAATCGGAAAATAAACCTCTGACAGTGAAAATCATTTCTTCGTTTGGCTTGAAAGTGGGAATTGTAACTGAACTATTTTTGCTGATGCTGTTTCAGAGAATTTATTCGATTAACATCAGCGGCTCACGTCTCAACAGTACTAATTTTTGGTTTGGGCTTTTAGTCTATTTTGTCGCCATCGGGTTTTTGGTCTGGCAGTTTTATCAGTTTTTCCAAAGCAAAGAGCGAATTAACAGATTTCAAAGATAAAATTAGAGGGAAGATGATGGACAGAGAAGCAGCTTATGCTCTGGCGAAATCACGTTTTAAAAATAAAAATCTCTTCAAGCATGTTTTGGCAGTGGAAGCAGTGATGCGCGGACTGGCGGCACATTTCGGCGAAGACGAGGAAAAATGGGGACTTGCCGGCTTGCTGCACGATTTGGATTATGAGGAAACGCAGCACGATCCTGACCGGCATACTTTGATCACTGAGGAGTTGCTCGCTCCCTACGAACTTGATCCGGAAATCATTGAATCCATCAAAGCGCACAATGATAAAGCGCCGCGGGAGAAATTAATTTGCAAAGCGATTTACGCGGCAGATCCGGTGACCGGGCTGATTGTCGCGGCGGCGCTCATGCACCCGGATAAAAAACTTAAGTCTGTGGACGTGCCGTTTATCATGCGCCGCTTCAAAGAGAAACGATTTGCCGCCGGCGCCAATCGGGAACAAATTCAGGCGTGTTCAGAAATGGGACTGTCTTTGGAAGAATTTTTGGACATTGCCTTAAAATCGATGCAAAATATTGACGGAGAATTGGGCTTGTGAAAAAGGTCTTGACATTATTTTTGTTGCTGTCCGTTTTTGCTCTTGACGGCATGGCGAGTGAAAAAACGCCGGCGGACACATCGGTTTCTATTTTAAAATTAAAGCCAATTACTTTTACCGTCGAAGATTCCTGGTTCAGCCGGGACAAGGCGCATCATTTTTTGACAAGCGCCTTTCTGGCATCGGCTGGCTACTATTATTCGCGCGAAATGAGCGGAAAGTCGGAAATGCGCTCTCGAAGCGTGGGCGTGGGTTTTTCGCTTTCACTGGGGATTTTGAAAGAGATCAGAGACGGAATGCAGCCGCGGAACGATTTTAGCTGGAAAGACCTTGTCGCAGATTGTTTGGGCACAGGGTTGGGAATTTTGTTAATGAAAGAATAACCCCTTTTTTTATTGCTTTTTAGATTTAAATTGAGGAGGGTTGCCTATGGAAGAAGAAATCAAGGTTGGTTGTGCTCGACCAACAGGAGGCCCTGTCGGTGAAGCGGCAGAAAAAAATCCGGAACAAGAAGAAAAATCAATTACGGAGGTGCAAAGAATGATTAAAGTGGGACAGAAGGCGCCGGATTTTACCGCCCCGGCGTATTTCAAGGGCAAGTTTGTCAATATTAAGTTGTCAGATTACCTGGGAAAATGGGTTGTATTGTGTTTTTATCCCGGCGATTTCACATTCGTCTGAGCAACGGAAGTTTCAGCAGTTGCTGAAAAATTTTCTGAATTTCAAAAATTGGGCGTAGAAGTTTTGTCGATGAGTATCGACAGCGTTTTCGTCCACAAAATGTGGAATGATTACGAATTATCAAAAATGGTGGGTGGTGGAATTCCGTTTCCCATGATGTCGGACACCGGCGGAAAAGTAGGCACGATTTACGGCGTTTACGACGATGCTGCTGGCGTAGAAACCAGAGGCCGTTTTCTTATTGACCCGGATGGCGTTATTCAAGGATACGAAGTATTGACTCCCCCCGTAGGCAGAAATGTAAATGAAACGCTCAGACAAATTCAGGCTTTCCAATTAGTCAGAAAGAGCAAGGGCGCCGAGGCGACTCCTTCCGGTTGGAAGCCGGGGAAAATTACTCTAAAACCCGGCCCCGATTTAGTGGGTAAGGTCTGGGAAGTCTGGAAAACTGACATGGCGTTCGAATAGTTTGTCCAGCTAATTTTTGAAAAATAGCAACGGTGGGAACCGGACATGGGGGATGCATTTGTTGTTGTAAGTTGCGTTTTTTTGACCGGTTCCTGCCTTCATTTTTTTTGTGAAAATTTATTTTGATTGAATAGTCCTGTTTAGTCAGATTCGGTTTAAACATCCCCCTTTGCCCCCTTTCAAAGGGGAGAACCAGAAAACTCCCTCTTTAGAAGGGGGATGTCCGGTAGCTTGAATGACAGAAATATTGTAAATCTGACTAAGCAGTTATAGTTGGCTGATTTGTTTCGACGGCAATTAATCTGAAATGGTCTGGATCGAAAAAGAATGAAGCAAGTTTTTGACGACAAACTTCGGGAAAAATGCGCGGTAATGGGCGTTTACAATCATCCCAAAGCCGCCAATTTAACATATTTGGGCTTGTACGCATTGCAGCATCGCGGACAGGAAAGTTCCGGCATTGTTTCCAACGACAACGGGACATTTTACAAACACATCAACCTGGGGCTGGTTGCTGATGTGTTTTCCGATGTAAGTAATCTGAAAAAATTAAAAGGCAATATCGCCATCGGCCATAATCGCTATTCCACAACAGGGTCGACGAAATTAGTGAACGCTCAGCCGTTAGTTGTCAGTTCAAAATTTGGCCCTATGGCGATTTCTCACAACGGAAATTTTGTCAACTCCCACGCATTGCGTGAAGAATTGGAAGAACAGGGCGCCATTTTTCAGACGACCACGGACACGGAAATTGTCTTGCATTTAACCGCGCGATCAAAAAAAACAACGAAAGTGGAGAAATTCATCGATTCTCTGGACAGAATCGAAGGAGCTTTTTCTCTGGCGATTTTAACGCAAGAAATGATGATTGCCGTTCGTGATCCCTGGGGATTCCGGCCGCTGTGCATTGGCAAAAAAGGGGATGCTTATTTTGTGGCCTCTGAATCCTGCGCCCTGGATATTGTTGACGCAGAATATCTGCGGGAAATCGAACCCGGCGAGATGGTTGTCTTTGACAAAAACGGAATGACTCCCCACCATCTCGGTCGCAAAGTTGAAAACAAGGCCTGCATTTTTGAATACATTTACTTTTCCAGACCCGACAGTCGAATTTTTGGGGAAAAGGTGGACAAGGCTCGCCGGAAATTGGGCAAAACTTTAGCTCGCGAAGCGCCTGTGGAGGCGGATCGCATTATTTCTGTTCCTGATTCCAGTAACACGGCTGCACTCGGCTATGCGCAGGAAACGGGAGTCAGGTTTGAAATTGGTCTGATTCGAAATCACTACATCGGCAGGACTTTCATTCACCCGGTGCAGTCGATGCGGGATTTTAATGTGCGCATCAAATTTAATCCGGTGAAAGGTGTGCTCAAAAATAAAAGAATTGTGATTGTGGAAGATTCGATTGTTCGCGGCACCACGCTGCGCCATCTGGTACGCATGGTGAGAAATGCCGGCGCCAAAGAAATTCATATCCGCGTGAGTTCGCCGCCGATTTTGTATCCCTGCTACTACGGAATGGATTTTCCCACAAAAGAGGAACTCATCGCATCGACGAAGTCTATCGAAGAAATTCGGGAATATTTAGAGGCAGACTCGTTGCACTATTTGTCCATCGAGGGGTTGCTGGAAGCCGTGCCCTGTCAAAACTGCGGCTACTGTACCGCTTGTTTCACCGGCGCGTATCCGATTGCGCCGGACAGGTTTGCGAAAAAAGGTCAACTCGAAAACGGAATCATGGATGACTGATCCCAAAGAAAATAAATTTTTGCGGTATTTGGATTATTTTTTTATCATGAGGCCCACACTATTTTTCCCTTTGTGGACGTTTTTTTTAGCGGGATATTACGCGGCGGAACGCACTCACCCCGGCGGTGCCTCTGCGCGCTCACCGTTTTTCGCCGTAATTCTGTTGACTTTGCTCATGGGAGCGGTTTTCATCGTCAATCAGATTGTTGACGAGGCGACTGACGCGAAAAATGATAAACTTTTTTTCATTGCAAAAGGTATCATCAGCCGATCTGCCGCAATCAAGCAGGCGACTTTGCTCATTGTCACGACGATTTTTCTGGCTTCTCTTTCAGAGATTCGATTGGGCGTTATTTTCATTGTTGTTGCTTTTTTTACCGGCTATTTGTACAGCGTAAAACCGTTTAGCTGGAAAGACAGGCCGCTGCTGGGATTAGTGACAAATTTTGGGGGAGGGTGGTCAATTTTCGTCAGCGGCTGGCTGTCGTCCGGGAATTTTAATTGGGAATTTGCCTTTCAGGGGCTGCCTTATGCCATTGCCATCGTCGCCGTGTTTTTGTTGACGACGATTCCTGACATCCCCGGCGACATGGAAGTGGGAAAAATAACCTTCGGCGCAAAATATGGTGTAAAAAAGACGACGTTTTGGGCGTTGATTGCGGAACTTGGTTGCGCCGGCGCTTCTCTCTGGCAGAAAGAATGGATTTTATTTTTTCCGTCTCTGGCAGCCATGCCGTTGTTTTTGGCAGCAGCGATAAAAAATGATGAAGTTTCCATTGCCCGCGCCATTAAATTTACTGTCCTTTTTGCATCGCTTGCGGTGTGTGTCGTTTTTCCGGTGTATTTTCTGGCGTTGGCGGCTAATTTTTATTTTTCCAAATGGTACTACCGAAAAAGATTTGATCTGGAATATCCAAAATTTGCAGCGTAATTTCAGGAGATTGAAATGGTTCAGGTGAAGTTGGATTTGTGCGATTTTTGCGGAACGTGCGTTTCTGTTTGCCCTGTGGACGCCATTGAATTGCTGGAGGCGATGCTACTTGTCGATCAGGACAAATGCATTGATTGCATGAAGTGCGTTATTGTGTGTCCGTTGCGCGCACTGGAGGGAACAGAATGAAGGAAATGTACGATATTGTTGTCGTTGGCGCTGGCCCTGCCGGTTCCACGGCGGCGCGAGTTGCCGCCCGAAATGGCGCCTCGGTTTTGATGCTGGAAAAAGACCGCGAAGTGGGCATTCCGGTTCGCTGCGCAGAGGCAGTGGGCGAAATCGGAATGAACAGAATTGTGAAGCTTCGCCCGGAATGGATCGCTAATCGCATCGAAGGCGTGAGAATCATTGCACCGGACGGAACGCGGATAAATGTGCAGCACGACGAAATTGGCTTTATTTTGGACAGAAAAAAATTTGATTACGATCTGGCGCGCATGGCAGCGGAACAGGGCGTCGAAATTTTGACCAAAGCTTATGTTTTTGATTTAATCAAAGAAAACGGATTTGTCAGCGGCGTGAAATTTCGCTATTTGGACGAAGAATATTCAGTGCGCGCGAAAATTGTCATCGGCGCTGACGGCGTGGAATCGCGTGTGGGTCGCTGGGCAGGATTGAAGACGCATTTGAGTTTGCAGGACATCGAGACCTGTGCGCAGATGACGATCACGAATATTCCGCTGGAGAAAAATTACTGTGATTTTTATTTCGGCAGCGACATTGCGCCGGGCGGTTATTTGTGGGTTTTTCCCAAAAACGAAAATACCGCCAACGTCGGACTGGGCATTTCCGGCGTGGAAGCGAAGGACAAACCGCCCATTGAATATCTCAAAAAATTTGTCAAAGAACATTTTCCCGAAGGCGCTGTGCTGACGACCGTCGCCGGCGGCGTGCCTTGCGCTCCCCTGATGAAAAAAATGGTCGGTGACGGTATTATGCTTGTCGGCGATGCGGCGCGTCAGGCGTTTCCCATCACGGGCGGGGGAATTTATTCCGGCATGTTGGCGGCAAAAATCGCCGGAGAAGTAGCGGTGGAGGCGATTAAATCCGGCGATTGGAGCGAAAAAATTCTGTCACGCTACCAAAAATTGTGGGAAAAAGAAGGCGGCACAGATCACAAGCGGGCGTATCGTTTGAAAGACCCGCTGTTCAAATTGACCGACGACGATTTGAACAAAACAGCGGCTGCCGTGGTGAAAAAACCGAAAGAAAAGCACACGATAGTTACTATTTTTAAAATAGCTCTGCTGAAAAAGCCCAAATTAATTGCGGAAGTGCTGAAGCTATTTTTGCGATAGGCGCTTTAATTTTTAATAAAAATAAGCCGAAGCACGGAATTAACCTCGGGAGGAAATCATGGCAAGAATTAAAACATTGACCTTGGTGATGGCAATTTTTGTTTTCATTGCTGCGGTAGCGGCGGTTGCCCAAACTCCGAAGCAGATAAAAAAATCGGATCAATTGACAAAAAATGCAATTGCGCTTTATCAGAAGAAAAAATATGACGACGCCAAAGAAAATTTGCAAGTAGCGGTGCGTCTCAATCCGAAAAATGTCAAGGCGCACGAGATGTTGTCTTTGTTGTATTACATTGAGCGGAATTTTGCCTCGGCGACAAAACAGGCGCAGATTGCCATTTCCATCAACAATAAATCCGCACCCGGCTACTACGTTTTGGGCATGATAAATTATCAAAATAAAGAAAAAGAAAAAGCCCGTTTCAATTTGACGCAAGCGCTGAAATATTTGCGCAATCCGGATCGGCGTGGCAAGGCGCAGCATGTGCTCAATAATTTGAAGAAAAATTTTAGCGAAACCAAGGCGAAAAAACCCATTCGCAGCAAAATTAAGAAAAAATTGAACCTGTCGACGGAAGCAACACCGACTGAAAATCCTGGTTATCAGCCCTATGTGGCGGTTTTTGCGTTTGAGGAATCAAATTCGCAAGCGCAGGGTCTGGGAAAAACCCTGTCGGAGATGTTGACAACGGCGCTGATTCAAAAGCAGAAATTCACTGTCATGGAGCGGACGCAATTGGAGAAAATTTTGCAGGAACAATCTCTCTCGCAAACGGGTGTCATTGATACGGAGGTGGCGTTAAAAGTTGGCAGACTGGCTGGTTTGCAGGCGGTGATATTGGGAAACGTGAGCCGACTGAATCGCAGAATCGAAGCGGACGTGCGATTGATTGACGTGGAGACGGGAAAGGCATTGGGCGCAGCGAACGGAAAAGTGGACGATGTGGAAAATGTGCGCGATTTAGCCAAACGTCTGGCTGATGATCTGGGAAATTTGGCGTCGACAATTCAGCCCAATAATGAAGAAGGTCCGGATTCGACGAAAACCGGAAAATAAAGTTACTAAAATTTGAAATAGGAAGCAGCGGATGGTTGGGAAGTTAAAACAAAAATTGACCAAAACCAGAGAAGGCTGGCTGGGAAAAGTGACCGCAGTGGTCAAATCACAGCCTGACATTGATGAGGATTTTTTTGATTCGCTGGAAGAAGTGCTGATCTCCGGCGACTTGGGCGTAAATTTTGTCATGGAATTGATGGACAATGTTCGCGATACTGTCGAAGAATTAGGCATTAGAAAATCGGAAAATATTTTACGCATTCTAAAAACCGGTATGTTGCGGTCTCTGAAAGAAGATTTTCAGAATACGAGAGACGAAGTCGTTCATGAAAAAAACCCGTTTGTGATTATGGTTGTCGGCGTGAACGGCACGGGAAAAACTACCACTATCGGCAAACTGGCGGCTCTTCTCAAACGAGACCATGAAAAGGTTTTGCTGGCGGCGGCGGATACGTTCAGGGCGGCGGCGTCCGAACAATTGGAAATCTGGGCCGATCGCGCGCATGTGGACATTATTCGCAACCAGCCCGGCGCTGATCCGGCGTCCGTTGCTTTTGACGCGTTACAAGCGGCGGTCAGTCGCGGCGTGGCAACGCTCATCGTCGATACGGCGGGCAGATTGCACACAAAGACCAATTTAATGGAAGAATTAAAAAAGATTCGTCGCGTTTTGGGCAAGCTCGTTCCGGACGCGCCCCACGAAACATTGCTCATTCTGGACGCGACAACGGGGCAGAATGGTCTGAATCAGGCCAAACAATTCACTGACGCGGTCGGAGTGACCGGCATTGTGCTCACAAAATTAGACGGAACAGCTAAAGGCGGCATTGTTTTTTCCATTACGAAAGAGTTGGGGATTCCGGTGAAATACATCGGCGTCGGCGAGAAAATTGGTGATCTGGAAGTTTTCGATCCGGAAGAATTTGTCGAGGCGCTTTTTCAATGAAAATAAATATCATCACCCTGGGCTGCCCGAAAAATGTGGTCGATTCGGAAGTGCTGCGCGCTCAAATCGATAGCGAAAGAATTCAGTTCGTCGATGATGCGGAAAAGGCAGACACGATTGTCATCAACACGTGCGCGTTTATTTTGCCGGCGCGCGAGGAGGCAATTGAAACTATTCTGGAAGCTGTGGAATTGAAAAATTTCGGGCAGGTGGAAAATATTTTTGTGACCGGCTGCCTCGCGCAGATGAGCGTCGCTGAACTGAAAAGGGAAATTCCGGAAGTGGACGGATTCTTTCCGGAGAAAGATTTTGAAATCGTTGGCAAACGCATCGCCGATTATTTGAAAATTGAGAAAAAGAAAAACGGTCTCCGGCGAAATCTGGAAACGCCGTCCCATTATGCCTATTTGAAAATTTCCGACGGTTGCGACAATCGCTGCCGCTATTGCACGATTCCGCTGATCAAAGGCGGGCATCGCAGTCAGCCGTCGGAGAAACTGATTTGTGAGGCAAAGGAACTGGCGGAGCATGGCGTTCGCGAGCTAATTTTGGTGGCGCAGGACACGACCTACTACGGCAGAGATTGGGGAGAAAAAAACGGACTGGTCAAATTAATTCGTTCTCTGACAAAAATCGACAATTTGCAATGGATTCGATTATTGTACGCGCATCCGGCGCACGTGTCCGAGGAATTGATTCGGCTTTTTCAGGAAGAAGAAAAATTGTGCCGTTACGTGGATCTGCCGATTCAGCACATTTCTGACAAAGTGTTGAAATCAATGGGCCGGCCTTCTTCCTCAGCAGATATTCGCACAACAATCGAGCAGTTCAGAAAATTCGTGCCGGAGATGGCAATTCGCACCACGGTGATGGTGGGTTATCCGGGCGAGTCGGATGAAGATTTTTCCATTTTAAAAAGTTTTGTCAAAGAAATTCAGTTTGACAGACTTGGCGCTTTCAAGTTCATTCCGGAAGACGGGACACCGGCGGCATCACTACCGGAACAGATTGACGAATCCGTGAAAGAAGACCGAATGCAGGAACTGATGGAAATTCAGTTCGAAATTTCTCACAAAAAAAACAACGGCTTGGTGGGAAGAAGCCTTCCCGTAATAATTGATGAGGAAAACAGCCAGAACGGTTCCTTCTCGGGGAGAACAGAATGGGACAGCCCGCTTATTGACAATCTGGTTCACGTGAGCGGAGAAGTGTCGCCGGGTGAAATTTTGCCGGTAAAAATTGAAAAAGCCGAAAGCTATGACCTTTGGGGAAAATTAGTATGATGTTTTATCATATCAAATGACCATCGGCAACGCCGGTGGCAGGAGGTTTTTATGAAATTAAGGCAATTCAGAATTTTCGCAGCGCTGGTCTTGGCATTGATGTCATTCAGCGCGGCAGGTCTGAGTCAGACGGAATTGCAAACAGGAGCGCCGGGAGTTTTGCCGACATTCCACTGGGACGTTGTTGGCGCGGACGCGCCGCGTCCTGAATTGAGCCGAATTTATCTTTACGTGAAAACTCCGTTTGACGCATTGACTTTTGTCCGGGCGGACAGCGGCGGCTTTGAAGCAAGCTATGAAGTTTCGGTTACTGTTGACGATAAAGACGGTTTTCAAGTTGACGGAAAAACCTGGCAGGAGAAAGTGACTGCGGATAATTTTCAGGCGACAAATTCCAGACGAAGATTCAGCGTCACTCACGAGAAATTTGACATTGCTCCCGGAAATTACAAATTGACGCTCGGGTTCACCGATCTGGAGACGAAACGCACGAAAAAAACGGTCAGAAAAATAAAGCTGAAGAATTACTCAAAATGGAAATTGAGCGTCAGCGATGTGTCGTTCGTCAGAAATTTAGAGATTGATTCCGTCGGCGTCAAAACTTTCGTGCCCGAAGTCGCGGACTACATTGTGGATTTGTCCCGCAAGTTATTTTGTTATTTTGAAATTTACAATACGACACAATCTGCGGAAGACTACCAGATAGACTATGTGATCAAAAATAGCCGCAACAAAAAGGTTGTCGAACACAGCTACAAAAGAAAGAGCGATGGCCCTCGCACACTGGAGGCTTTTCCGCTAATTTCCAACAATCTTTCTCAAGGCGCTTATGAAATTGAAGTGAAAGTCAGTCAGGGCAAAACCAAGGCAAAAGTGAAAAAGCGTTTCATTGTGCGTTGGGCTGATTTGCCTTCGTCAATTTACGATATTGAACTGGCGATCAAGCAGGTGAAGTATATTGCCGGGAAAAAAGAGTGGGACAAGCTGAAAAAAACGCACGCCGATGAAAAACTGGAAGCTTTTCGCAACTTTTGGGCAAGAAGAGATCCCACGCCCGGTACGCCGCAAAACGAATGGATGGATGAATATTACGAACGCGTCGCTTACGCTAACGCGCGATTCGGCGGTTTCCGCGACGGCTGGAAGAGCGATATGGGCATGATTTATATCATTTTTGGCGCGCCGTCTGATGTTGAACGCCATCCGTTTGATCCGGGAAGTAAACCCTACGAAGTCTGGTACTACTACACAATTAACAAATCTTTTGTGTTCATGGACATGACGGGCTTTGGCGAGTATCGTCTGTTGACCCAATCGTGGGAAGACTGGCGCTATTTGATTCGACACTAATGGCGGGAAAAAATCCGGAAACAGATTTTGAAGCGAATGAGCAGAACGGAAATTTTATGCCACAAAAAGAAATTCTCAAACCCCCGGCTTTGCGTTTCGGAGCGACCATCGGCGTTGTCTCTCCGGCGAGCAGACCTTTGAATGATGAAAAATTTGACCGCGGCATCGAATATCTGAAACAGCGCGGCTACCAGGTCGTGGAAGGTGCTCACGCGAGAGACCGCTACGGTTATCTCGCCGGCAAAGATGCCGACCGCGCGGCTGATTTGAATCAGATGTTTGCTGACCCGGCAATTGAAGCAATAATTTGCTCGCGCGGCGGATACGGCACGCCACGCATGATTGATCGGTTAAATTTTGACATCATTCGACAAAATCCGAAAATTTTTGTCGGTTACAGCGACATCACGTCGCTGCAATTAGCAATCTGGAAGGAAACTCAACTAATTACCTTCTCAGGCCCCATGGTCGCAGTCGAGATGGGCGCCGGAATAGATGATTTCACAGAACAAAGGTTCTGGCGCATGATCACAGACGCTGCGCCTTCGGGGCTTTTGCATCCGCCGGAAGGACATGAATTAAAATTATTTTCTTCTGGCCGGGCAACAGGTCCGCTGATTGGCGGGTGTCTGTCTTTGATAAACACAGTTCTCGGCACGCCTTACTGTCCTGATTTCGAGGGCGCAATTTTCTACATTGAAGACATTGAAGAAGAACCATATCATTTAGACCGCTATCTGGCGCAAATGAAGATGGCGGGCATTTTTGAACAGATCGCCGGACTTGTGTTGGGGCAATTTGTCGATTGCGAGCCCGGAGAGCCGGAAAAACCCTATTTAACAGTGGAGCAGATTTTCGAAAATTACTTCAGCGAGTTGAAGATACCTATTGTGGGAAATTTTCCCTACGGCCACGTTCCGGTGAAGCACACCATGCCTCTCGGAGTAGAAGCAGAAATAAACACTGACGCCGGCGGACTGATTTTGTTGGAATCGCCGGTGACACAGCAAGTCGCTTAAACGGAAAATCAAATATGGAGAAACTTCGCATTGCCATTTTCGCTTCGGGCCGCGGCTCAAATTTTGAAGCGATTTTGAAAAATGTTTTGTCGGGAAAATTGAACGCGGAAATCGTGGTTGTCATTTCCAATAAAAAATCTGCGGGAGCGCTGGAAATTGCCAGGCAGCATGAAATTCCGGCGTATTTCATTTCGACAAAAAAATATCCTGATCAGGAGGATTTCGACAAAGAAGTTTTAAGAATTTTGTCAAAGCGTGAGGCAAATTTTATTGCGCTGGCGGGCTATTTGAAAATGATCGGGGTAGAAATTGTCAGGCGTTACCGCGGCAGAATTTTGAACATTCACCCAGCGCTGCTGCCTTCGTTCGGCGGCAAAGGTATGTTCGGAAACCGCGTTCACGAAGCCGTGCTTGCCTATGGCTGCAAAGTTTCCGGCGTCACCGTGCATTTAGTCGATGAATCCTATGACACCGGCCCTCCTGTGATTCAACGATGCGTCCCGGTGGCGGACGATGACACTCCGGATACTTTGGCGGCGCGCGTGCTGAAACTCGAGCATCAGATTTTCAGCGAAGCCCTTCAGTATTTTGCTGAAGGCAGAGTTCAAATCGAAGGCAGACGAGTGAAGATTCTGCCTGAAAAGAAATGAGCTTTTATGTCGTTTGGGGGTTCAAGTTACGGGTTGTTAGCGCGTATTGGGCACGGGCAACCCGATTCCAACAGTCCAATTAAAATGAAAAGCCTTCGAGCCTTGGCGGCTTGGAGGCATGACACAAAGGAAATCAAAAATGAAAACGAGAAATAATTTTTCCGTAAAGATTTTTCTTTTGTTTTTTCTTTTTTCAAGCGCAGCTTTCAGCCAACAGGAAACTGATCTGGTTGACATTACTGCGCTCGATTCGACAATCATTGTTGATTTGAAATATGCCACAGCGGACAATTTCATGGGCGACACCCTCTATTCGGCGAATATTTGTCTGCTGCGAAAAGATGTGGCACGCCGCATCGTTGAAGTGCAAAAGGAGTTGCGTCAAATGGGCCTGGGCTTGAAAATCTGGGATGGCTATCGCCCGCTTTCTGTGCAGAAAAAGATGTGGAAAAAAGTTCCCGATTCGAGATACGTGGCAAATCCGGCGAGAGGCTCCAATCACAACCGCGGCGCTGCAGTAGATTTGACATTGGTGGACAAAAACGGCAAAGGATTGGAGATGCCCACGGGATTTGATGATTTTACAGAAAAGGCAGGCAGCAATTACCCGAACGTGAGCGAGACCGCCAAAAAAAATCGGGAATTGTTGAAAAAAGTGATGATGCGTCACGGTTTCAAGCCGATCACATCAGAGTGGTGGCATTTTAATGATAAAAATATTCACGACTATCCAGTACTGGATGTGCCGCTGAACGTGTTGAAAAAGAAAAAGGAGAAAGGGACTGTCGAAAAATGAGCGAGAGAAAAATTCGCCGGGCGTTGATTAGCGTTTACGACAAAACAGATGCCCTTGCTTTTGCGAAAGGGTTGGCAGATTTGTCGATAGAAATTATCTCCACCGGTGGCACGGCGAAGTTGCTGCGGGAAAATGGAATCGACTGCGTCGATGTGGCGGATATTACTGGCGTACCGGAAATGCTGGACGGCAGAGTGAAAACGCTGCACCCGTTCATTCATGGCGCCATTTTAGCGAAGCGAGATAATTTGTCACACATGGGGCAACTCGAAAAAATGAAAATTCAGCCAATCGATTTGATTGTAATTAATTTGTACCCTTTTGAAAAAGCCATTCAGCAGCACGATACGACATTAGATGAGGCTCTGGAAAATATTGACATTGGCGGCCCCACAATGATTCGCGCGGCTGCAAAAAATTTTCCCGATGTTGCTGTAGTGACTTCTGTTGATCAATATGACGAAATTTTAGACGAGCTTAAAAATAACAGCGGCGCATTGTCTTCGGAAACAAGAAAAAAGTTAGCGATCGCTGCTTTTCAGAGAACGCATGAATATGATGGTATTATTTATCGCTATTTGCAGCAAGCGGATCCGAAGACCGAACCGGAGAAATTTCCGACATCTTTTAGCTTGAATTTGGGCAAAATACAGGATTTGCGGTACGGCGAAAATCCCCATCAACAGGCGGCATTCTATCGAGATTTGTCGAGTGTAACGCCAGGTCTCGCCGGACTGGAGCAGCTTCACGGTAAGGAATTGTCGTTTAACAATCTCATGGACCTGGACGCTATTGTGCGCATGGTGAGATCTTTTGAGCAGCCATGCTCTGTGATTGTCAAACACAGCAATCCTTGCGGCGTCGCAGTGGGAAACGACGTGCACGACGCATTTGTCAAAGCATTTGCCACAGATTCATTGTCGGCGTTCGGCGGAATTTACGGATTCAATCGCACGCTCGATTTGCAGACGGCAGAGGAATTGAGGAAAATTTTCATCGAGGTGGTTGTCGCGCCGGATTTTGAGGAAGGCGCTTTGCAGCTTTTGTCCAAGAAGAAAAATGTCCGCATTTTAAAATTAGCTTTCGGTCAGCGCGAAGAAAGCGCGCTCACTTTTAAGCACGTGTCCGGCGGTTTGCTCGTTCAGGATGAAGATGTTGCAGATCTGGATGAGGCAAAACTTCGCATCGTCTCTCAGCGAAAACCCACGGCAGAGGAAATGGAAGCGATGAAATTTGCCTGGAGAGTCGTCAAATGGGTGAAATCCAACGCCATTGTTTTCTGCCAAAAAGATCGAACGATTGGCATTGGCGCCGGCCAGATGTCCCGCGTGGATGCTTCGCAGTTAGCGATTGACAAAGCGCGCAAGGCAGGACTTTCGCTGGAAGGAACTGTGCTGGCGTCGGACGCATTTTTTCCGTTTCGCGATGGCGTGGATGTTGCTGCAAAAGCAGGAGCCACGGCAATAATTCAACCGGGCGGTTCTGTTCGCGACGCCGAATTCGCGACGCCGAAGTAATTGAGGCGGTAAATGCGCAAAATATGAGCATGATCTTTACCGGGATTAGGCATTTTCGACATTAGTTGGTGTGAGGGTAAAAAATATTTCACACGGAGCCACAAAGCCACAAAGATTTTCATTGAACACGGGAATTCATGGATTAGTTTTTCTTCGTTCTCCGTGACTTGGTGTGAGGATAAAAAAACATTTCACACGGAGCCACAAAGGCGCAAAGATTTTCAAAAAGATATTGGCACACGGGAATTCATGGATTGGTTTTTCTTCGTGGTTCCGTGGCTTGGTGTGCGGATAAGACATTTCACACGGAGCCACAAAGGCGCGAGGTGCGATACTGAGAGGAAGCGAGGATATGGGATTTTCTCTTTTTTCGGATTTAATGATTAACGATATTGCGATTGACCTGGGAACAGCAAATACACTCATTTACATAAAAGGCAAAGGCATTGTTGTCGACGAACCCT
>JAADFU010000143.1 GCA_013152715.1 Calditrichota bacterium | reverse complement strand
CAGAGTTTCTCTTTGACGATGAAAATGCCATCGTACGCATCGACATGTCCGAGTACATGGAGCAATTCAGCGTGTCCAGGCTCATCGGAGCTCCTCCTGGCTATGTTGGATACGAGGAAGGTGGTCAGTTGACAGAAGCAATTAGGCGTCGTCCGTATTCAGTGGTGTTGCTCGATGAAATTGAAAAAGCGCATCCAGAAGTGTTCAATATTTTGCTGCAAGTGTTGGAAGACGGACGTCTGACAGACAGCAAGGGACACGTGGTGAATTTTAAAAATACGATCATCATCATGACCTCGAATCTGGGCGCGGATATGATCATGCAGCGATTTGAAAATATCACAGATCAAAATCGCGAACAGGTGTACGAGTCCACGAGAAAAGATATTCTGGAATTGCTGAAACGAAAACTGCGTCCGGAATTTCTCAACCGAGTGGACGAAGTGCTTGTTTTCAAACCGTTGACACGGGAAAACATCAAAGAAATTGTGGACATTTTGTTCAAGCGATTCGTGCGCAGCGCTCTGCAAAGACAGGGAATGGACGCCACGCTGACCGAGGCGGCGAAAGTTCATCTCGCCGAGGAAGGCTACGATCCGGTTTTTGGCGCCAGACCGCTGAAGCGGATCATGCAGCGCGAGTTGATCAATGTGTTAGCAACGAAAATTCTGGAAGGTGATTTCAAGCAAGGCGATCAATTCGAGATTGATTTTCAGAATGGTGAATTCATCCTGAAAAAAATCGGTGAGAAAAAGGTTGCATGAATTGAAGGTGTGCCCCATCTTTCGGATGGAGTACACCTTGCATTCGCTCAACTTTTTAAAAGTCGCCTAATCTAAAGATAATTCAAAAGTGTACCCCACTTTGCAGGTGGAGCATACTTTTTCTAGAAGAAAAGAAGCAAAATAAAGATAAAGGGAGTTGAAGAAACATGACAAGCCAATTACCAAAGTCATTTTTTGATTTAATTCAGCAATCCGACTTGCCGGTATTAGTTGATTTCTGGGCGCCATGGTGCGGCCCCTGCCGTATGGTCTCGCCGGCTATTGAAAAAATTGCAAAAGAGTTGAAGGGAAAAGTTAAGGTCGTTAAAGTGAATGTTGACGAAAAACCTCACGTAGCGCAACGCTACCAAATTCAAAGCATTCCGACAATTATGATGTTTTTTAAAGGACAAATTTTGTTACGGCTGACTGGCGCCTATCCGTACGAGCAAATTCGGCAGCAGGTGATGAGTAAATTGAATTTTGCGTGATAAAATTTCCGGCGACGAATTACTGTGAAAAAAAGGAGTACCCCACCTTTGAGGTGAAATACTCCTATCGTTTGCTGAAGGTGTGCTCCATCTTTGAGATGAGGTACACCTTTTTTATTGTATATTTATTTTATTGACATTCTTGATTATTTTTTATATTTTGTATTTCCGATTGAATACAAAACCGAGGTAAAATTTTGAAGTTTGTGAAGACAGCAATCAGCGGTATTGTTTTCGATATCAAGAAATTCGCAGTGCACGATGGGCCGGGAATTCGGACAACCGTTTTTTTGAAAGGATGTCCGCTCTCCTGTTGGTGGTGTCACAATCCGGAAAGTCAGAAATTAGCACCGGAGCCTCGACGCAAATTTCAACATAAATCCAACCTGAAAATTTTTCGCAAGAATCAAAATTTCATCGGCGCGCAGGTTACCGTTGCCGAAGTTCTCGAAGAATTGAGAAAAGATCAAATTTTTTTCGAGGAATCCGGCGGCGGCGTGACTTTTTCCGGCGGAGAGCCGTTGATGCAGCCGGATTTTCTAACAGAGCTACTGAAGATGTGCAAAAAGTTTGATTTTCACACTTGTGTAGATACTTCGGGATACGCGCATTATGCCAATTTTAAGAAAATAAACGAGTTTGTTGATCTTTTTTTGTACGATTTGAAATTAATTGACGATGAACAACATCAAAAATACACAGGCGTTTCCAATCAATTGATTCTGGAAAATTTGAAGAAATTGATTTCAGAGGGCAAAAAAATCCATGTTCGCGTGCCGCTCATTCCGGGCATTATTGATACGGAAGAAAATTTGCAGCAAATAATCACATTTTTGCTCACATTGGATGCAGATTTGCCGGTGGATTTACTCCCTTACAATCAAATCGGCGAAAGCAAATACGAGCGGCTCGGACGCGAAAATTTGATGGGACAGAAAAAAATGCAGACATCGCTGCAACTTTTGGAGATAGAAGATACATTCAAACAAGCGGGAATTCAAATTTTGTCGAGGTGAACTATGAACGAAAGAATAGCCCGGCTGCGGGAGCAATCGCTAAATGCGCAGCCCACGATCACAGCGGAAAGAGCGCAACTGCTGACTGATTTTTACAACAGCGGAATCGCAGATCGAGTGTCCATTCCGGTGGCGCGCGCGCTGGCGTTTCGCCATATTCTGGAACACAAAAAAATATGCATTAATGACGGCGAGTTGATCGTCGGAGAGCGGGGTCCTGCGCCAAAAGCCACGCCGACTTACCCTGAGATTTGCACGCATTCCCTCAAAGACCTGGAAATTTTAAATTCGAGAGAAAAAATCAGCTTCAAAGTGGGTGATTCCGTCCGGGAAATTTACCGAAAAGAAATCATTCCTTTCTGGCAGGGACGTTCGATTCGCGACCGAATTTTCGCGCAAGTTGATCCGGAATGGGTTGCGGCGTACGAAGCCGGGGTATTCACCGAATTTATGGAACAACGCGCGCCCGGGCACACCGTGCTGGGCGATAAAATTTACCGCAAAGGGATGTTGGATTTCAAACGGGAAATTGAAGAACAAATTCAAAAATTGGATTTTTTCAATGATCCTGATGCGCTGGACAAACGCGAAGAATTGAAAGCCATGGCCATCGCCGCCGAAGCATTGATAATTTTCGCCAAAAGACATGCAGAAAAAGCGCGCCAGTTGGCAGCAGATGAAACTGATCCCCGGCGTCGCAGCGAACTGGAAAAAAAAAAATTGCCGATGTGTGCGAACATGTGCCGGCTTATGCCCCGCGGAATTTTTGGGAGGCGTTGCAATATTATTGGTTTGTTCACCTCGGCGTGATTACTGAATTGAACACCTGGGATTCTTTCAATCCCGGGCGATTGGATCAACATCTGTTTCCCTTTTACGCGCAGGGGGTGGAAAGCGGGGATTTGACTGAAGAGTGGGCAAGGGAATTGCTGCAAGCATTCTGGATAAAATTCAACAATCAACCGGCGCCGCCAAAAGTGGGCGTGACTGCGCAGGAGAGCAATACTTACACGGATTTCTGTCTGATCAATGTCGGGGGCGTGGACGAAAACGGCAACGATGCGTCCAATGAATTGAGTTATCTGATTCTGGATGTGATCGAAGAAATGCGGCTGCTGCAGCCGAGCTCCATGGTGCAGGTGAGCAAAAAAAATCCCGATCGATTGCTGCGCCGGGCGCTGAAAATTGTCAAAACCGGATTCGGCCAGCCATCCATTTTCAACACCGACGCCATCATTCAGGAATTGTTGCGACAGGGCAAGGATTTAATCGATGCGCGCAAAGGCGGATGCAGCGGGTGCGTGGAGACCGGAGCTTTTGGGAAAGAGAGTTATATCTTGACCGGTTATTTTAATCTGGTTAAGGTGCTGGAAGTGACATTGCACAATGGTATTGATCCGCGAACCGGGAAAAAAATCGGTATCGAGACTGGAAATCCCGAATCATTTGCCTCTTTTGACGATCTCTTCACGGCGTTTCAAAAACAACTTTCCTATTTTATTGATATAAAAATCAAAGGTAACCGCATCATTGAAAAATTGTACGCAGATTATTTGCCAGCGCCGTTTTTGTCGATTTTAATTGACGACTGCATCAAAAACGGTAAAGATTACAACGCCGGTGGCGCGCGCTACAACACGTCGTACATTCAGGGCGTGGGTATGGGATCCATCACGGATTCTCTGTCAGCGATCAAATTTCACATATTTGATCGGAAAGATATTTCCATGCGCGATGTGCTGCGGGCGCTTGAGAAAAATTTTGACGGCTTCGAAGCGCTGCGGGAAAAATTGTCCGAGGACACACCGCGCTACGGGAACGATGACGACGACGCTGATGTTATTTTGAAGAGGGTTTTTGAATCATTTTTCAATTTGGTTGACGGCAGACCCACGGCGCGCGGCGGCGTTTTTCGCATCAACTTGTTGCCTACGACCGTGCACGTCTATTTTGGCAGCGTTGTCGGAGCCACGCCAGACGGGAGAAAAGCTTACACGCCGCTGTCCGAGGGAATTTCCCCTGTGCAGGGCGCCGACCGCAACGGGCCGACAGCAGTCATCAAATCAGCCGCCAAAATCGATCATCTGCGCACCGGCGGTACTTTGCTCAATCAAAAATTCACACCCCAATTTTTGGAGACCGATGAGGGTATTGAAAAGGTGCTTCGCCTGATTCGTTCCTATTTTCGCATGGATGGCCATCACATTCAGTTCAATGTGGTAACAGCCGATACGTTGCGAAAGGCACAAAAAAATCCGGAGCAATATCGGGATTTGATTGTGCGCGTGGCTGGTTACAGCGATTATTTTGTGGATTTGACGCCGGAGTTGCAGGAAGAAATTATCAAGCGCACAGAACATGCAAATGTTTGATATCTTACCACAAAGGCACCAGGACACAAAGTTTCCTTTTTTCTTCGTATCTTCGCGTCTTGGTGGTAGCTAATATATAGGTAAAAAATAATTTTATAGGAGTAAATTATGTTTGCTAAATCGACTTACGTTCAGAGAAGAACTCTTTTGAAAAAGCAAGTGAATTCGGGAATAGCTATCTTTCTAGGAAATAACGAGTCGCCGATGAATTATCCGGCAAATACTTTTCCTTTTCGACAGGACAGTAATTTTCTCTATTTTTTCGGGCTGGATTTACCCAACTTCGCCGCGGTCATTGATTTCGATAACGGTGAAGAAATCATTTTCGGCGATGATTTTGAAGTTGATGATATCATCTGGATGGGACCCCAGAAAAAAGTCGCTGAATTGGCGAAAAGCGTTGGCGTGGAAAAAACACTGCCGTGGGCGGAATTGGACAGCATCGTAAAAAATGCGTTTCAGCAGGGAAGGCGCGTCCATTTTGTGCCCCAGTACCGGCATGACAATTTGCTCAAATTAGCGGAATTAACCGGAATAAATCCGTCACTCATTAATCGTTACTCTTCCGTAGAATTGATCAAAGCCATTGCCGAATTGCGTTTGATTAAGTCGGACGAGGAAGTGGCAGAAATCGAGAAGGCTCTGGAAATTTCTTATGAGATGAATTTGCTGGGAATGAAGATGTCCAAACCGGGAATTTACGAAAAAGAGGTCGCCGGAGCAATTGAAGGAGTCGTATTGGCGCACGGAAGTATGGTTTCGTTTCCGATCATTTTCACGGTGCGCGGCGAAGTATTGCATGGCCATTCGCATGAAAATTTGATGCAGGAAGGCCAGTTGCTGGTTCTGGATTCCGGAGCTGAATCGCCAAACCATTATGCCAGTGACATTACGCGCACTTTTCCAGTGAACGGGAAGTTTTCCCCGCTGCAGAAAGATATTTATGAAGTTGTCCTTACCGCGCAAATGGAATCGATCGAAATGATGAAGCCCGAACTGCCGTTCAAAGAAGTGCATCTCAAAGCGGCGAAAGTCATTGCAGAAGGTATGAAAAATATCGGATTTATGAAAGGAAATGTTGATGATGCGGTCGAGGCTGGTGCCCATGCGTTATTTTTCCCGCACGGATTAGGTCACCCGCTCGGTCTGGATGTTCATGATCTGGAGGGTGTCGGAGAAAATTACGTTGGCTACGATGAAACCGTAGAACGCAGCGATCAATTCGGTCTGGCATATTTGCGTTTTGCCCGAAAATTGAAGCCGGGTATGGTGATGACGGTCGAGCCGGGCATCTATTTTATGCCGGAATTGATGGCGCAGTGGAAAGAGCAGAATAAACATGTTGATTTTATCAATTACGAGAAAGTAGAGGAAACGCTGGGCTTCGGCGGCATTCGGATTGAAGATGATGTTTTAGTCACGAAGTCGGGCTATAAAGTTTTAGGCAAACCAATTCCGAAAACTGTGGAGGATGTTGAGAAGGCGTGTAAAGGGTAGATTTTTATGATGGGTAAACCTTTCAAAGGTTTGGAATCTTTGAAAGGTTTGCCAATCACTCCAAATAATCAGAAAGGAAATTCCAATGTTCCGACGATTTTCTTTTCCAAGCATTTTTTTGATATTGCTATTTTCCACTATTCTCTCCGCTCAAACTTTTCAATCGGGATATCA
>JAADFU010000142.1 GCA_013152715.1 Calditrichota bacterium | reverse complement strand
TATTCGGAGGCTTTACCTTGAAAACCGACTATCAACAAATCGAAGATGTTCACGAATTGATCATGCATTTGTTGAGTATCTCATTTTTTTACGGCGATTACGCCATTCCCTTTCATATCAACAATCCGTCTTCTACGGTCTCGTTGACCATAAAGAAAAATGACATCGCAGCGCTGCGAAAATTTGCGGCGCGCAACTGGCTGGATTTTGACCTGCTGGAAGAAAATAAACGCCAGGAATTGGAACAGACTTACGCGCGATTGAATGAACAATTCGGTGAAAAATTAAAAGCTGAACCCATGCCGCTGCCGACGGAGTTTTTGCTTGATCTGGGCCAGCGCGCTATTTCACAGGGGAAATTTCGTGATGCGCACTCTGCGTTCAAAACTGCCAATCAACTGGATCAGCGAGTCAATCAATTCATCAGCGACGCCATTCGCATCCTGCAATCCAAAGAAGTGACTTCCGGCGATGCCAGCAGCGAACAGTTGGAAGAAAAATGCGCTGATGTGGCTCGTCTTGTTTTTCAAGCCGTTCATTTGAAAAATCCCTTCGGCAATCAATTTCAAGAATTGGGCCAAAGATTGCATTTTGAGGACGCCGATTCCTGGCGTAAATACAACAAGTACATCGAGCAGAGCTTGTTCAAAGAAATCATCGAGTTCGGCGTTCGCTTTCTGATCGACGACAAAGCCATCGCCGACAAAATCATCCACGCGCTCGGCTCCGGTAAAGTGCGGCGGCAAATTTTGAAGCAACTGGCGATTCAATTTTCCGGGGGGAAAGAACGTTACGAAAAATTTGTGGAAAATTATCGCCGCGCTGCGGAACAGGTAAAAAATGCAAAAACCGAGGAAGAATACATAGCGGTACAGAAAACTTTGTTGGGCAGAGGCACCGGCGATAATGAGTACTATCAGTTTTTGCGCGAGCTTTCTCTGGAGCATCCAGTCAGCGCGCTGCTTGTTTTGACTGTGCAAACATCGGAAGGAAAACTTTTCATCGCGCCGCAAATTTTAAAATCAGGAGAGTCATTACTGGACTTTCTCGATTTAGGTTAATGAAAATTTTCATTTCTTTCGCGATCAAATTCCAGAACGCCGACAGAAAAACAGAGAATTAAAAATTTCTATTTGCTTGCGGAGTTTATTTTGATGGAAAAGAAAGGAAATCAGCTTTTGCTGGCTTCCTTTTGTTCATTTTAGAGGGGTACAATCTTGTTAGGAAACGACAAAGTCATCCACGTAGGAATAGACATCGGCGCCGTTGGCTGCCGCATGGCTTTTTTGACTTCTGCGGAGCATCAGTCTCTTTTTCGCCGTCTCAAAGAGAAGCTGACGGAAAATTTCGCTCATTTTTTCTCGGTCGGGGAAAATTCAGATTTTGTCATTTTACTCAGCAAATACGCACGTACGCACGGCGAGCCTCTGGGCGCCGCAACTCGTATGCTCGAACCTATCGTAGCGGAATTTCCGTCAGAGTTTTCTTTCAATTTTTCCGCCACCGGCTCTGGCGGAAAAGCATTCTCCGACATGTTTGCGGTGCCGTTTGTCAACGAATTTCAAGCGATTGCCAGGGCATTTAACGCGCTGCACCCGGAAGTCGAGACAATTCTCGAAATGGGCGGCGATACGTCAAAATACATTCTGCTGGACAAAAGCAGCGGCGACGGCAGCGCCGGAATTTTGGACTACGAGGTAAACGGAGAATGCGCCGCAGGAACCGGCTCTTTCATCGACCAGCAGGCATCGCGATTACTTTATTCTGTGGAAGAAATCGGCGACATCGTCATGGCAACGGACAAAGCGGCAACGATCGCCGGCAGATGTTCTGTTTTTGCAAAATCGGACATGATTCACGCCCAGCAAAAAGGATTTCAGCCGCCGCAAATTCTCAAAGGTCTGTGTGACGCGGTTGTGCGAAATTTCAAGGGAACAATTATCAAAGGAAAAGCCGTCAAAACGCCCGTTGCTTTTATCGGCGGGCTCGCTGCCAACAAGGGCATTGTTGCTGCGCTGAAAGAAGTCCTCTCCCTCAAAGACGGCGGAATGATTGTGCCGCCTTATTTTTTATGGATGGAAGCCATTGGCTCTGCGCT
The DNA here is from genome assembly GCA_013152715.1 of Calditrichota bacterium. Classification (NCBI taxonomy): domain Bacteria; kingdom Pseudomonadati; phylum Calditrichota; species Calditrichota bacterium. Next base: position 19,750 of record JAADFU010000142.1, on the reverse strand, counting down.
GTTATCTGACGGAAACAGCGAACTTTTTCCTGCCGCTGAGTTGCGCGCGCGTCTCAATTCTTTTGCTCGTCCCAGACAGAAGTTTGAAACCATGCCGCGATTGCAAAAAGACAAACTAATTTTGCTGCGAGAAAGTTTTTCTCAAATCCACTCACTTCCCACAGACAAAAAGTCTCCTGTTTTTCTGGGAATCGACATTGGTTCTGTAACCACAAAACTCGTGGTTATCGATGAAAACGGCAATTTGATCAAAGGAATTTACACGAAGACTCAAGCCAGGCCAATCGAAGTCGTCAAAGAAGGGCTGAAAGAAATTGACAGAGAAATCGGCTCGCTCATCGAAATAAAAGGTGTGGGTACCACCGGTTCAGGCCGCGAACTCATCGGCGAGTTGATCGGCGCGGACACGATCAAAGACGAAATCACGGCTCACAAAACCGGCGCCATGCACATCAGTCACACAATCACGCACAAAATTGCCGATACGATTTTCGACATCGGGGGGCAAGATGCAAAATATATTTACATCGAAGACGGCATTGTGACCGATTTTACCATGAACGAAGCCTGCGCCGCTGGTACGGGCTCATTTTTGGAAGAGCAAGCGGAAAAATTGGGCATTCAAATCAAAAACGAATTTGCGGAATTGGCTTTTCAGGCGCAAGCTCCGGTTCGGCTCGGTGAACGATGCACGGTTTTCATGGAAAAAGAAATCATTCCTTTTTTGCAGCGCGGCGCAAAAAAAGAAGACATCATCGCTGGCCTGGCGTACTCCATCGTCACCAACTACCTCAATCGCGTTGTACGCGGCAGAAAGATCGGCGACGTGATCTATTTTCAGGGCGGAACCGCGTACAACGACGCCGTGGCAGCGGCTTTCGCTACCGTTTTGGACAAACAAATTATCGTGCCGCCGCACAATGGAATTTTGGGCGCCATCGGCGCCGCTTTGCTGGCAAAAGAACAAATGCGACTGGTGCAAAAAACGAAATCCTCTTTCCGCGGGTTTGATCTGGAGCAAATCAAATACAAACTACGTACCTTCACCTGCAAAGGCTGTACAAATTTTTGCGACATTCAGCAATTCACCGTTGAAGGCAAAAAGACTTACTGGGGCGACAAATGTTCCGACCGCTACCGCAAACAAATTAAAGTTGCCCGCAAGCCGATCATTCCCGATCTTTTTGAATTACGGCAAGATTATTTAAAAAAAATCGAGTTCGATGTTCGGGAAAATTTACCCACGGTCGGGGTTCCGCGCGCCATGTACTATTTTGACCAATTTCCGCTCTGGGCGACCTATTTCCAAGAAATCAATTTCAACGTCGTACTCTCCGACGAGACTAATCGTCAAATCGTCAACGCCGGCGTGGAAAGCCGGGTGGCAGAGCCCTGTTTCCCCATCACTGTGGCGCACGGTCATGTCGATAATTTGATTAGCAAAAACGTCGATTACATTTTCATTCCCAATGTCATTGACGCGGAATCGCCTGACGCGCACACGAATTCATTTTTTTGCCCCTGGGGACAAACGCTCTGCTTCGTGATTCGCTCCACGCCGCGCTTCATGCCGCACAAAAAGAAAATCCTTTTTCCAAACATCCGCTATCGTTTGGGAAAAGAAGAAGTAAAAAGATCCTTCCGAGAAATGGCGAAAGAGTTGGGCGTCTCTGCGAAATTGAGCGATCGTGCCGTGGAAAAAGCTTACGAAGCGCAAACTCATTTCCGTACCTTTTTGATTGAGCACGGAAAAAAGGCAATCGAAGAAATCACTCTCCGTAAGGAAAAAGCCATTGTGCTCGTCGGCAGACCTTACAACATTTACGACAAAATCGTCAACTTGAACATCCCGGCGAAATTGCGTCTCAACTATGGCATCAACATCATTCCCATTGATTTTTTGTTCGTCGATGAAATTGACATCCGCGACATCAATGAAAATATGTTCTGGAGTTACGGGCAGAAAATTCTCAAAACAGCGCGCTGGACGCAGCAGTTTGAAAATCTGCATCTGATTTACATCACCAATTTCAAATGCGGGCCCGATTCTTACATCAAACATTACGTCAGGGAAGCCGCCGGAAAACCGTTTTTAACGATTCAATTTGACGAACACGGCAACGATGCCGGCATTGTGACGCGCTGCGAGGCCTATTTGGACAGCAAAGGATTTTTACAGTGAATTTGATGGGTGAGGGTGTGTGATTCAGCTATCAAGTGTCGGAGTCTCGCGGCTGAACAGTAACGAGTTTGTTAACAGACCACAAGAAAAAAGGCGCCATTACAGCGCCTTAGCCTTTTTATCATCCGATTCCATTTCTCCCCCTTTAAGCTGCGTTCATTGCTTTCAGGAACGGATTTTCGAGCTGGTACTTTTCCACAATATCATCGTAGTCATCCAGCCAGTAAGCGCTGGGATTGGATTTGGCGACGATAAATTTGGATTTTTCCGTCGGATCAGCGGCACGGTGGAAACGCATGAAAATATAATTTTCTGTTTTTCCAACAACTTCGACTTTTCCTTTAGCGTGCGACATCACAAAGCGCGCTCTTTTGCCGAGACCGGAAGTACGCATCCGCGCTTGCTCGAATATCTCGTACGCTCTTTCCAGCGGAACAGCATAGCTGTAGTTGCCCAGCGTGGGACGATTTTGAAAAACGTAGTACGGCGGAACCCCGATAAAAGAAAGTTTCCGGAAAAGTTCCGAAAGCACATCTGGCTTATCGTTAACGCCTTTGATGAGCGGCGTCTGATTCACGGTAACAGCGCCTGCTTTTTGCAGTAGACTCAATGCCTCAATCGACTGCGGGGTCAATTCCCGCGGATGATTGAAGTGCGCCATGATGTAAATTTTCTTTTCCGCCGTACTAAATTTTTCAATCATTTTTAATAAAGACGGATCGTTCAAAATGCGATAGGGATTGAACGCCGGAATTTTCGAGCCGATACGGACAATTTTCACGTGTTCCATTTCTCGCAATCGGGAAACGATTCTTCCCAACTTTTTCGTGGACAACAGCAACGGGTCCCCGCCAGTGAGAAGCACATTGGTGATCTTTTTGTGCAGACGAATGTACTCCAGACCTTCACTAACGTCTGTGGCAACTTCATCATTTTCTTTGATGAATATCCTTTTCCGGAAACAGAAACGACAAAACCCACCGCAGGTGCGGCTCACCAGCAACAGTGCGGTGTATTCGTATTTGTGCTCCAACCCCGGCGCTTTGCGATAAAGATGTTCGTTCGACGCATCCAGATCGCCCCACTCGTTCAACTCGCCTGGGTGAGGAATAATGATACGCCTGATCGGATCATTCGGGTCATCCCAATCAATGAGCGAAAGATAATATTCATTTACGCGCATGGCAAACTTTTTCGTCACCGGACGTAACTGAATTTTTTCCCGCTCGCTCAATTGAGGGATTTTTTCGAGCGTTCTAATGTACTTGGGATTCATTTTTCGCTCCTTTCCCTTAGATTAAGCAAAAAACCAGTTAATTATTCGGATATGTCTTTGCAAGAGTAATAGTGGTCAAAACTTTCGCAGGATCCCAACTCGGAGTATTTTAATATAAAAAATTTTGGGATAAAAATCAAGGACTTTTTATTTTTGGTTTGAATTTTGCAGCGCGGCGAGCTTTTTCGGGCCAGATTCCTATGAAAACCTGGCCCGGTGAAAACATTTTTTGTCGTTTTATTGGCCGGTTTCAATCAAACTAAAACGGCCATTTTTGTAAGTGATCAATCGCATTGCCCGATTGATCCCCGTTTCAGTGTCAATCGAAATCTTACCGCGAATTCCTGATAAATTTTTCAAATTGCTCAAAAAATTTGCTACTTCCTCTCGTGTCAGATGATTTTTAGAAACAGCACCTTCAAAAACTTGCATGGCATCGTAACCGTACAATTCCATCACATCGGGTTTGCGCTTCATAATTTTAGTAAAATCTTTTTGAAAGCGAATAAAATCAGGATTTGTCTCATCTTTGAAATAGCCGCTGCAAAAAATCACGCCGTCAACGTACTGCTGCACTTTTCGCAATTCATCTAATTCGTACCAATTTTCTCCGCCAAAGAGCTGAGTGCGAATATTCACAAACGCGAACTGCGGGGCGATGTATTGAATCTCTTCGGTGGCGCAAGGAATAAATACGCCGTCGATGGAAGTCACAGGAATGGTTTCCAGATCAAATCGTCTTTTCTGTATCGGGCTCATGCCTTTGGTGTAATAATGTATCAGGGAGTCCCTATTCATCATGTTAAAACCCATTTCACGAATGCTTTTCATTTGCCGACCCAGATCCTTTGTGCCGGGGAAATACCATTTCTGCGTCAATACAGACCCACCCAATTTTTCCACGGTCGCCGTGAAGGCGTCCGCCATCTGTCGTCCGTAGTCATCCATCGGCGCCAACGTGGCGAATGTCTTTAAATTCATTTTTTTTACCGCGTATTCCGCCAGCTTTTCCCCGCGAGAACCAAGGTCCGGATTCAATTGGAAAGTATAGTTATTCAATTTAGTCACGTTCACGCCGGAAGTTGTGGGAGCGATTAAAGGCATATTATAGTTATTTATTGCCGCGGAAATAGCGACGGTTTTGTCGCGATCCAACTCGCCGATTATGGCCAAAACTCCGTTATCCTGCAACAATTCTCTGGTTGCCTCTACGGTGCGAACAATATCTCCTTGCGAATCTTTGATCACCAATTCGATTTGCACTTCCGCTTTTTCGTTCCATTTCTTTTGCGCATAGCGAATGCCCGCCAACACAGCTCGCGCCTGTTCGCTGTACTCGCCGGAAATCGGCAAGATGATCCCGACCTTGACAATGCCTTTGGGAATCACAATATCCGTGCGAGAGAGCAATTGTTTGATCTGTTGGTTGTAGGGATTTTTCGGATGACGCTTGATGAAATTTTGCAACAACGTAAATGCCTCGGCGCGTCGGCCAATGTTGATATAGCTGGACGCCAGTTTAATGGCGACAATAGCGGAAGAAATTTCTCCGGCGCAGGAATCACTCAGTCGTTTCAAATCAGGAGTGGTCACATTGTTTTCAATAATTTTCAGCGCCAGGTTTTTGCTTTTTTCAGCCAGATTTCCTTCCGCAACCTGATCAGCAACATACAGAAATTCCGTCAATGAAGGGACAAATTTCTTTTGTTGATATAAACACAGCCCTTTCAAATATTTCGCATAAAATCGATAATTGCTGTTTGGATATTTTTTGAGCAGTTCATCGATTTTTCTGATCGTCTGTTGGAATTTTCCCTGTTGGTAATAACTTTTTCCTAACATGACATAGGCAATCGTCAACCGCTGGTGCGGGGGATATCTGGAAATCAAGTTGGAAAATATTTCCTCAGCCTTGTGATAGTCCGCTCGTTGATACGCCTGAATACCCTGGCCAAAAAGCACTTCAATTTCCGGAATATAATTGATGCCCTTTACTTTGAGTGTTTGTCCCCTGACAATCGGGAGCAGCGAAAGCAAGAACAAAAGGACGAGAAACAGACTTTTTAATCGCGTGGTTTTTTGACGGTTCATAAATTTATCCTCATTCAACGGTCACACTTTTTGCTAAATTTCGTGGTTGATCCACATCGCAGCCGCGCCGTACAGCGATGTAGTACGCCAACAATTGAAGCGGAACTATTGTTAAAATCGGCGTGAGCATTTCCATGAACGGTGGCACGTAAATTACGTGATCGACTTTGGTTTTGATATACGTGTCTCCTTCTGTGGCAATGGCGATGAGTTTTCCCTTGCGCGCCCGAACTTCCTCGATATTGCTGACTATTTTTTCGTACGTCGAATCTCTTGTCGCGATAAAAACGACTGGCATATTTTCATCGATGAGAGCGATAGGCCCGTGTTTCATCTCCGCCGCCGGATAACCCTCAGCGTGAATATAAGAAATTTCTTTCAATTTGAGAGCGCCTTCCAGCGCTACCGGAAAATTGAAACCCCGTCCCAGATACAGAAAATTTGGCATCTTCCAGTATTTATCGGCAATTTCCTCAATCTGCTCGCGATTTGCTAAAATGCGCTCCACACGATCAGGTAAAAGTTTGAGTTCTTTGACAATTTCCTTGCCCCGGCTCACAGACATGGAGCTCATGCGCGCCAACAAAACAGTCATCATCGACAGCACGGTTACCTGTGAAGTGAACGCTTTCGTTGAAGCGACGCCAATTTCCGGCCCGGCGTGCAAATAAACACCAGCGTCGGTTTCCCGGGCAATCGTGGATCCGACAACGTTGCAAATGCCGAACACTTTCGCCTGCTTTCGCTTCGCCTCGCGGATTGCCGCTTGCGTATCCGCGGTTTCGCCCGATTGACTGATGGCCACGACAACTGTTTCTCTGTCAATAATCGGATCGCGATAGCGAAACTCAGAGGCATACTCAACTTCCACGGGAATGCGGACATATTCTTCGATCATGTACTCGCCCAACAAAGCGGCGTGCCAGGAGGTGCCGCAAGCGGTAAACAACATTCTTCTCGCGTGCAACAGCGATCCCAAATCATGTTCAATGCCGCCCAGCCGAACCGTTCCTTCGTCTTCCAATAATCTTCCGCGCATGGAATCGTAAATTGTTTGCGGCTGCTCCATGATTTCCTTGAGCATAAAATGCGGGTAGCCGCCTTTTTCAATTCGGCTGATATCAAAGGCGATGCGGCTGATCTTTTTTTCAACCGGCTGATCGTCGATGGTTTTTATCGCCACGTTTTCCCGGGTGACAATCGCCATTTCCTGATCATCAAGATAAATCACCCGGCTGGTGTGCCCGACGATGGCGGCGGCGTCCGACGCCAAAAAATATTCTCCGTCGCCAACTCCGACAACAATGGGGCTGCCTTTTCGCGCGGCTACTAAAATGTCCGGCGCGTCGGCGCAAATAACGGCGATACCGTAAGTTCCCTCCACAAGAGAAAGCGCCAGTCGCACCGATTTTTCCAGATTTTTGCACTCGGTATATTGCTCTTCAATTAAATGGACCAGCACCTCAGTGTCCGTCTCCGTTTTAAAAATATGGCCGCGCGCTTGCAGGTCTTTTTTTAATACGCTATAATTTTCAATAATGCCATTGTGAATGAGCGCGATGTTTCCCTGACAATCCGTGTGCGGATGCGCGTTCACCACATTGGGCTCGCCGTGTGTCGCCCAGCGCGTATGTGCGATGCCAATTTGGCTCGACAAATCAACGCCGCACATTTTTTTCTCTAATTCCTGAATTTTTCCCTTTTGCTTGCAAATTTCAAGCTGACCCGCGCGAATGGTTGCAATACCGGCCGAATCGTAGCCGCGATATTCTAATCGTTTCAACCCGTTGAGCAATACAGGAACGGCATCCTGATTGCCGATGTACCCGACGATTCCACACATGTTGTTTCCTTTCGCTGTTTTTTTCTGAAGAGTAAATCCCGGAATCTATTTGCAATCAAAAAACCAAGTAAAAAACAATGCTCTCTCTCGATTATTGTCGAAAATTATTCCCACTCAATCGTCCCCGGCGGTTTGGAACTGATATCGTAAACAACGCGATTGATGCCGCGAACTTCGTTAATAATCCGATTCGCGACGCGCGCCAGCAGCTCCGGAGGCAATTTGGCCCAGTCCGCGGTCATGGCATCTTCCGAAGTCACGGCGCGCAGCGCCACAACGGACTCGTACGTTCGCTCGTCGCCCATAACGCCGACGGTTTGGATCGGCAGCAAGACAGCGAACGCCTGCCAGACTTTATCGTACCAACCCGATTCATGCAATTCCTCCATAAAAATCTTGTCCGCCAGACGCAGCAAATCAAGACGCTCTCTGGTAATTTCTCCCAAAATTCGCACCGCCAGTCCGGGACCAGGAAAAGGATGACGACCGATGATATTTTCCGGCAATCCCAATTCACGTCCTACTTCGCGGACCTCATCTTTGAACAACTCGCGTAGCGGCTCGATGAGTTCAAAATCCATTTTTTCCGGCAGGCCGCCAACATTGTGGTGCGTCTTGATCGTCGCCGAGGGCCCGCGGGTAGACACGCTTTCGATCACGTCTGGGTAAAGCGTTCCCTGCACCAGAAATTTGCTATTTTCAAGCGACAACGCCACTCTTTCAAAAGTTTTTATAAATTCATCGCCGATGATTTTTCGCTTCTCCTCGGGATTGACCACGCCGCGGAGACGCGAAAGAAAATTTTCCGTGGCATCCACATATTTGAAATTCATTTTAAAATATTTTTCAAATACGTCTCGTACCTCTGTGTCTTCGCCCAATCTCAAAAGTCCGTTGTTCACGAAAACGCAGGTCAACTGATCGCCAATGGCTCTGTGAACCAAAACCGCCGCGACAGAAGAATCAACGCCGCCGGACAGGCCGCAGATCACATTCGCGTCGCCGGCCTGCTTTCTGATCGATGCAATGGACTGAGCAATGAACGATCGCGGCGTCCAATCGCCGCGGCAGTGAGCAATTTCAAACACAAAATTGCGCAAAAGCTGTCTGCCCTGATCCGTGTGCGCCACTTCCGGGTGAAATTGAAGCCCGTAAATTTGCTTTTCGTTGTGTTTGATGACCGCAAAAGGGGAATTGTCAGTTTTCGCCAACACATCAAAATCACCAGGAATTTCATCCACGCGATCGCCGTGACTCATCCAAACTTTTGTCGGAAAATTTATTCCGGAAAAAATCGGATCGTATTTCAAGATTTCCAATTGAGCGTGACCATACTCCCTCTCGTTAGCGCGAGCCACTTTTCCGCCCAAAAGATGGCAGACGAGTTGCAATCCGTAGCAAATTCCCAAAACAGGAATCCCCAACGCGAATAGTTCCGCAGCAACGAGCGGCGCATTTTTTTGATAAACGGAAGCCGGCCCACCGGAGAAAATAATCCCCTTGGGCTTCATCCGTTTGATTTCTTCGAGAGAAATATCGAACGGCTTAATTTCCGAATAAACATGCTGTTCACGAATCCGGCGCGCAATGAGTTGTGTGTATTGCGATCCGAAATCCAAAACAAGAATCATTTCCACCGGCGCAGTCATTCACTTTTCTCTCGCATCAGATCCTTGAAGTCCCACTTTTCCAACTTTTCCATGGCAACGTAATCCGTCAAATCAAAATGAATCGGTGTGATGGAAATTTTGTTGTTTAAAATAGCCCGGTCATCGACGTTGTCTTCTTCTTCCAATTCGACCTTCTGACCCGTGAGCCAATAATAGACGCGATTGTGCGGATCGCTGCGCTTGTCAAATTCCTCGCGATAATGCGCTTTGCCCTGTTTTGTAATCTGAATGCCGCTGATTTCTCGTTCGTCATCCACAGCCGGCACATTCACGTTGAGCAATGTCCCTTTGGGGAGGCCGTTTTTCAAAACAATCCGCGATAACTTTCTCGCAAAACGTGCCGCTATTTTGAAATTCGGGTGAGTAAAAGTTGTCAAAGAAATGGCAAAAGAAGGAATGTTCAGAAACATACCCTCTGTCGCAGCAGACACTGTACCCGAATAAATAATGTTAATGCCGGTATTCGATCCCAAATTAATGCCGGAAATTAAAATATCAGGTCGAATGTCCAACGCCCAGTACGCCAGTTTGACGCAATCGGAAGGCGTGCCATTGACGGAATAGCCGAAAAAATCACTGTTTTTGACAAAATTTGTCACGCGCAGCGGATCTGAGAGCGTAATCGCGTGACCGACAGCGCTCTTTTCGCTGTCCGGCGCGACGACAAAAACCTCGCCCTCTTTTTTCATTTCTTCGTACAAGGCGTACAAACCCGGCGCGTTAATTCCGTCGTCATTAGTAAGCAAAATTTTCATTTTTTTCATCTATTCGATTTTCGCTCTTTCCGTTTTTTGTAAAAAATTTTATTAATAAAGCCAACTTCTCTTTCAATTCAGTCCTTTTGTAAATGGCGTCGATGAAGCCATGCTGCAGCAAAAATTCCGCCGTTTGAAAACCTTCGGGCAAATCCTGTCCGATAGTTTGTTTGATGACTCGCGGACCGGCAAAGCCGATGAGCGCGCCCGGTTCGGCAATGACGACGTCGCCCAACATGGCGTAACTTGCGGACACGCCGCCGGTGGTCGGATTGGTCACAATAGAAATGAACGGTAATTTTTCATCGGATAATTTTGCCAAATACGCCGATGTTTTTGCCATTTGCATCAGGGAAAGCGCCCCTTCCATCATGCGCGCGCCTCCGGAGGCGGAAATGATAATTAACGGCAGCCGACTTTTGATTGCCTCGCGCGTAGCCCGGGCTATTTTTTCGCCAACAACAGAACCCATGCTCCCGCCGATGAAGGAAAAATTCATCACGCACATCACGACAGGCATGCCGTCAATTTTTCCGAAACCGGTGATGACCGCCTCATTTGACCCGGCTTTTTTCATGCTATTTTTGAGCTGGTCGCTGTACTTTTTTGCGGCTTTAAATTTCAGCGGGTCTTTGGATGTGATGTGAGCGTTAAATTCCTCGAAAGAACCTTCATCCAGCAAAATCTGCACGTACATTTTTGCCACCAGCCGGAAATGGTGACCGCATTTCCAGCAAACGTACAGATGTCGATCTAATTCTTTTTTGTAAATAATTTCCCCGCACTTCTCGCATTTGAGCCACAGTCCCCCGGGAAGGTCTTTCTTCTTCTGAGGAATTAAACCGAAATTTTTTCTCTTAAACCATGCCATAGGGCAACTCCCAATTTATTTCCTTTCTCATCAGAAAGGCGTCTTCGTTCTCCTGCTGATAATAATTTTTCCTCACGCCGTAAATTTCAAAACCAAATTTTTGATAAAGCCGAATCGCCGAAGTGTTACTGCGACGAACTTCTAAATGCACTTCCGAGCAATCCAATTCCACGCCAATGTGCAGACTCATCCAGAGCAAAACCTCGCCATAGCCTCGCCGACGAAAATCGCGGTGGACGGCGATATTGCCGAAATGAAACTCCTCGCCAATGGCGTAACTCACGGCATAGGCAACGAGTTTGTTCCCCACGAATCCCACCAGCGAAACATTGAATTTGCGTTCATGCAACCGATAGAAAAATCCCGCATCCGACCAGGCAGAGCTAAAGGTTGCTCTTTCAATCTCCAGCACATCCGGCACATCATTCGCTTCCATCCGGCGCACAAAAAATTCATCGCCATTTTCCAGCGAGAAAATGATCCCCTTGCCTGCCGCTGCGAACCAACGGAAATCGACTTCGTTTTTCTGCTGCGGCGACTCAATTAATTTTTTGAAATGAACTTTTTTAAAATCCAATTTTCCTTTTTGCCTTGAACTCTTTCAAATAAAATGGCTCCAGACTTTCAATAGCTTCGACCTGATTTTTTTTAAACCGCTGCCAGCCCAGCCGCGCGACGCTGAAGCCGGAAATCAAAGAATCCTGAGCGGACGCTATTCGCGTTAACTCATTCAGCTTTGGAGTGACAAATTCCTGAAAATTTTTAAAGCCGCTGGCAATCAGCAATGTTTTCTCTGCCACTACGGAATCCAAATCGGCGAGCGAAATGAGCTGTGCCGGGCTATCAGCGACCAAAAGATCATTTTCAAAATTGAAAACGGCGGTGTACGCTTCATCGGTCTGAGCGCGGATGAGCGGACGAATTGCGCCTTGCCAAAAGCGACCGCCATAAGCCAAAACTTCCAGCGTCGGAACGGCAGCGACCGCTATTTTTTTCTCGAAAACCATGCCTTTAACCGCCGCCAGACCAATCCGCAGTCCGGTGAAAGACCCCGGCCCGATGGAAAGCGCAATCCCTTCGAGCTCGTCAAAACTCAACCGGCTTTGCGTTAACAAATTTCCCACCGCTGCCACGAGGCGTTCCGCATGTGCCCGTTTGACCCAAAAACGCGCCTCGGAAATCAAATTGTCGTCTTCCGTCAAAGCCAAGGCGAGCGTCTCACTCGAAGTGTCGATCCCTAATATTTTCATTTTATTCTTTTCTCAGAAACTCGCCGGATTTGAGGCAAAAGCCGATTTCTCTTTTTCAAATTCACGTTCCCAATCGCGCAGACGGCCTTCTTCGCAAAATGCGCGAATGTGGATGCGGCGCCAACTTTCTTTCCCTTTTTCAAAGATGGCTTTTAGATAAATCTCAATGCGCTGCTTCGGATACAAAGACGGCGCTCGTTCCGCCCATTCGATCAGACAAACGCCTTCGCCGTAAAAATATTCCTCGTATCCTAAATCGAAAATCTGCTCCTCGTTTTCCAGGCGATAAAAATCAAAATGGTAAACCGGCAGTTTGCCGGAATACTCGTTGATAATTGTAAAAGTCGGGCTGCTGACTTCATCTTCGCCGCAGAGGCTTCGGCAGACGCCGCGCACAAAGCACGTTTTTCCGCTCCCCAGGTCTCCGAACAAGCAAACCACATCGGCTGGCTGGAGCAAAGCGCCAATGCGACGCCCGATGTCTTCTGTCTCGCGGACGGATTTTGATGTCAACAACGCCTCGAAACTCACCTTGCCTCCAGCTTAATCACGGGCAAAATCATCTCTTCCATGGAAATGCCGCCGTGCTGAAAAGTGTCATTGTAATAATTTAAATAATGATGATAATCCGTCGGATAAACAAAATAAAAATCTTCTCTGGCAATCAAAAAATTAGTGTTGATGCCTACCTGTGGCAATTGAAAATCTTTCGGGTGTTTGACGTTGACAGCAAACTTCGGGTCGCATTTCAAACTGCGGCCATATTTGTAACGTAAGTTAGTGGACGTTTCTTTGTCGCCGATCACTTTGGCGCCGCGCAAACTTCGAATGCTGCCGTGATCGGAAGTAATGATGATCGAATTTCCCTGGTCCGCCAACTTCGTTAGCATTTTCAAAAAAAGAGAATGTTCAAACCACGACCGTGTCAACGAACGAAAAGCGGCTTCGTCCGGCGCGATTTCTTTCAACACCGCCGAATCGCTGCGCGAATGCGCCAAAAAATCGATAAAATTCAACACAATCGCCAATACCCTGGATTTAGCGAGCGAATTGATATTCTTCAGCAAAGTTCGCGATTCTTTGGACTCAATGATCTTCACATATTTGATCTGTTTCTCTCCGATGCCATAGCGTTTCAATTGAATCGACAAAAACTGCCGCTCAAATCGGTTTAAACTGGTCTCGTTTTCTTCCCCCTCATGCCATAGCTGAGGAAACTTTTCAGACATCTCCAGCGGCGTCAGGCCTGAGAAAATAGCATTTCTCGAATAGGGCGTAGCCGTAGGCAAAATAGCAAAATAGTAATTTCTCCGGACCTGATAGTAGGGATACAACAGCGGCTCTATCGCCAGCCACTGGTCAAAACGCAAATTATCCATGATGATGAAAACCACATTTTTTCCTTCATCCAGCTCGGGCAAAACAAATTTTTCCACAATATCCATAGACATGACAGGCCTATCGTCGCTATTCACCCACTGAGCATACTTTTTTTCAATGAAACGGCCGAACGAAGCATTGCATTCTCTTTTCTGCGACAACAATGTCTGGCGCAACCCCAATCCAGGATAGTGGTCTAACTCTAATTCCCATTCCGTCATTTTCAAATAAACATCGATCCATTCGCTGGCGCTCATCGGCGTCATTAAGCGCGCAGCGATCTGCTGAAATTCCTGAGCGTATTCGCGCGATAGCTTTTCTCGCTCAATTTTTTTTCTGTCGAGTATCTTTTTGCACGTGAGCAAAATTTGCGACGGATTGACCGGCTTGGTGAGATAGTCGTCGATGCGGCTGCCAATGGCCTCTTCCATCAGCGATTCTTTCTCGCTTTTGGTAATCATGATCACCGGCAGCGACGGATTAATATCTTTGATCTCGCTCAGCGCCGTGAGCCCGTCCATGCCGTGCAGCATTTCGTCCAGCAAAATCAAATCGAAATAATTGCTGCGGATGAGCGAAATGCCGTCTTCTGCGTTCGGCACCGGCGTAATTTCATAGCCGCGCTGTTCCAAAAACAAAATATGCGGCTTGAGCAGCTCGATTTCGTCATCTATCCATAAAATTTTCTTTTTAATTTCCGCCATAAAATCTTTCACAAAGTTTTTTGGAGAGAATTTCCAAATAAATTAACTGGCTCTTTCGTGCAACCAACTACCACTACGCGAATAAAAGCTACCTGACCATTACAATCTTGCAAAGTTAAAACATATTGTAATTAAAAGCCTTAATGTACAAGATGTTCCCTGTCATTAAATCAGCAAAAAAGCGAGAACAAAAATCAAATTGTTCTTTCTGTTAACTTTTGCTGGTACCTCATTCGAAAAAACCTTCATTTCTCACTTTCAAATTCAGAAATTTTCTCCACAAAAATATCCGGCAAACGTTTCACTTTTCTTCGCTGATAATCGAAAGCTACCATTTTCGTGCGGCCCATTGCGACGACAACGTCCTTGTCCGTCCTTTTTTTGACTAAATACTCAAAAGTAAATCGCGTTTTGTTCAAGTCGGTAATGCGCACGAAAATTTGTAGCTGCTCATTCCAAAACGCTTCAGCGCGATATTTTATCTGGGCATCGCTCATGATCAAACTCGTTCCCTCGCCGATGTTCAGCTCGGAAAAATCGAATTGTTTCAAATAACGCAATCTTGCTTCTTGAAAGAGCACCAAATATTTGTCATTGCTCAAATGTCCGCCGTAATTGATGTCGCCAATGCCGACAACGATGTCAGTTTTGAATTTGAAATCTTCGTTCATCCAAAGCTCCTCTTTCTCAAAATGTCGCCGTCATTCCCACGGTAAAATTTCTCACTTCCGCCATGTTACGCTCGATTTGAGTGTAATAATAATCAAACGCGTTGTTTGCCGCAATTTGAAAATCAAAATTAGCGTAATGATAAATGAAACGGAAATTCCACACTTTCTGCGGCACGCGCTCGTCATAGGCGAAAAGTTTCACTGCTTCAGGCGCGCTGGCGTAGTGAAAATCAGCTTGAAATTCCACAGGCCCTAGGCAAAAAGCAGGGCTGATAAAAATTGTATTTTTCGGTCTGTACGTGAGCGGCTGATGCGTTTGCAAATTTTCATGATCCAGAAAAGTTGCCGTCGCTGTGAGACGAATTCTTCTTTTCCACCAGTGTCCTCCGGTCGTCAACTCAATTCCCTGAATGCGCGCTTGCAGCAAATTTTCAAATTTCACTGCCACGCGAATATCCTTGGCAAATTCGATCTGACTCTGCCGCAGATCGATTTCGATCAAATTTTTGAAATCATTGCGAAACGCGCCCGCTTCCACGAACCAATTTTTTGTCAAATATTGCCGCCATCCGAAATCGTACGACCAGGAAGTTTCCGCCTTCAAATTCGGATTGGCCTCGACGGCCACGCTGCTGTTTTCGAAATTGAGATAGCGTTCCGCAATTGTTGCCGCCCGAAAACCGCTGCCGGCAGATGCGCGCAAAACAGTTTTTTTCGACGGTCTGTAATTTAATCCGATTCTTGGACTCAGCAGACTCTGCGAAACGCCGTCAATCACATGATAGCGGTCGTAACGCACGCCGGGCGTCAAACGAATTTTTTTTAACAGCTCGATTTCCGTCTGGGCGTAGACGCCAATTGTGTATCCCTGATGGTCGCCAAAATATTTTGTGCTGCCGGTGTCCCATTTGAATTCCAACCCGGCAATGATGTTCCAATTTTTTCGCGGGAAAAACAATCCCTGAATCTCTGAGCCCAGACCTTTCGCCGGGTTAAAATCCGCAGTCTGTACAAATTGATTGCCCATCAGCGTCATCAAATAGGACAGCCGAAAATTCACCGCCGCCTTCGCAGAAATCAACCAATTGTACTTGGTGTAAAAATTTGCCATTTTCATTCTTCCGCGCGAGCGGTTTGACGGTTTTACTTCAAACGGGTGCTTCGGATCGTCCCAGCCGATGTAGAGACTTTCATTTCTCCGATTCAGGGCCGCGTAAAAAACCCAATTGGAGCCATTTCTGAAACGATAATTGAATTTTCCGGTGAAATTCCAGCGGCGATAATCGTCCGATTGCGTGTAGCCCGTGGAAATCGCCCTGCCAGCGGAAAGACGAATTCCCAGCGGGCCTATTTGCCGGCCATGACTGACGTCAATTCTGGCAAAATAAAGCGGCTTGTCCGTCCATTTCCACTCATCGTAACGCGGCTCGCCGTATTCTCCGGCGTGAAAGCGCACCATCGTTTTTCCCTGTTCCGAAGGCGATTTGGTGATGATATTAACCACTCCGCCGAGCGCCGCAGTTCCCCAGAGCGCAGAACCGGCGCCTTTCATTACTTCAATTCTTTCGACATCCAAAACCGGCAGTAAATCCCAATTAAATTCTCCGGTATCGCTCGCCATCACCGGAACGCCGTCCACGAGCAGCAATGTTCGGTTCGCCGCGCCAATTGTGAATCCGCTGGAGCCGCGAATGTTAATTTGATCTTTCACAAAAGTCACGCCGGGAACTGTTTCCAAAATTCCCTGTACCGACAGCGGCGCCCGACGCGCGATTTCCTGTGCCGAGACTACAGAAATGCTGTTGGCAGAGACGTCCAATTCCTGGCTGGTTTTATTCGCTGTGACAATCACCGGGTCAAAATCAATTGTCGATTCTTCCAACTGAATCGTCAAATTAACCGTTTTCCCGGGGCTGACGAAAATCGGTTTTGTGCGCGCGGGTTTGTGGCCGATCATCGTTGCCAATAAAACAAAATTTCCCGGCGGCACAGCGCGAATGACAAACCTGCCGTTCCGATCCGTGCTCGTTCCGAGCGTTGTGCCCACAATCTGGATATTGACGCCCGGCAATTTTATTCCGGAAGGAATTTCCAGTACTGTCCCGGAAATTGCGCCTCTGTTGCCGCCACGGGCAAAATTTGGCTGGCAAAACGCTCCAACCAGCAATAGGCTCAAAATTATTTTTTTTACAGATCCCATACTATCGCTTTTTCATTTCAAAAAAATCAACGAACGTCTTCCGGCGAATTTGATCGAGGCATTATTTTGGGAAATTGAATTTCATTAAAATTTACGTGAATATCAATATTTTCCAATGTCTGACCCGTCTGAATTTCAATTCGACCCGGCAGTCCCGGATTATTTTTATCCTCAAAAAAACCCAACGCTACCATGTCGCTGAGACTGGAAATGGATTTTCCGACCCAGAAAAGCGCCACGTACTGATAAACGCCGGAGTTAATCGGTAATTCGTAACGCGACGAATCGACAAAAATCGGCTGACTGTAGTCGATGTTGGAGAAAGTGAGATATTCAAAATCAGATTGCGGTTTCTGGGGATAAACAGCCAACAGCAGCAAATTTGTGTCTTCGGGCCAGTGTCCTTCATAGTAAATCTTCCCGGAGATTCGCGCGTCTTTATTTACCAATTCCCAATTAGCAGTAAAATTGACGTCTTCCACGATGGGCTGCTCTTTGGACACCACAACCGAATCCGGGAAAAACGAGAATGTATTTTCACTGCCGGTGTAAAATCCCATCAGTCCTGTCAAATTCCAATCTTTTCCCTTTTCTTTCCAGATGACGCCGACAAACTGATACGTTGTCGGAGAAACATCTATTGAATAACTGACTTCTCTGCCCGATTGGTAGTCCAGCGGTCCGGATCGCCCCAGATAGAGCAAATTTTGCGGATTCTGCGGCGGAAATTCTTTCAAAGCAAAAACCTCAATTCGGTCAGTGCCTTCCGGTGGATTTCCTTTGAAAAATTGTACTTTTCCCTTGATCTGGTATTCTTTCGGGGAAAGGCCGTGATCCATCTGGCAAGCATGAAAAGCAAACAAGCTCAACAAAAGCATCGTAATTGAAATCGCAGCCCAGCGCATTAATCTTTTGTTTTGGTGATTCATTTATTTTTCCAATTTATTCAAAACTCGTGTCCGGCAGTTTCCCAAAGCCTACTTCAAAAAAATCATCCGCTTCGTAGCGGAAAATGCTCCGGATCGAATCCGATAAAAATAAATACCGCTGCCCACAATTCGATTGTGCGCGTCTCTGCCGTCCCAAGAAAGCGAAAATTTTCCCGGTGCGCTTGGAGAAAATTCATACTGACGAATCAGAGAACCGTCCGGAGAAAAGATTTCTAACTGCACGGTTCCCGCGACCGGGGCTTCAAAGCGGATGTTTGTCTCTGAATTAAATGGATTGGGATAATTCTGAAATAGCCGGAAATTGTCAATTTTTGTCTGATTTTGCTTTGCCACATCCGTGGATAAAATGAAAAAATTCCAAACAGCAACCGCGCAATTCCCGGCGGAATTGGGCGCCTCCAACCGCACGCGATGTTCTGTGTGGCTCAAAAGCGTCCCCGGCTGAAAAATCACTTTATTGCCGGCGACGCTCAACGAGTCAGAGTAATCCACTCCGTCCAGTAACAATTTGATTGAATCAGAGATTACGGGAAAATACGGATCGCTGAAATAAGCGCTGATCTCCGGCTGGTCCGTGTCCACTGTGGAGTTTGCAATCGGTCTCATGCGAAAAATTCGCGGGTAACCCTTTAAAATGAATTGAGAATAGGCAACATTATTGTTTTCGTCCGTCTCCAAAAGCAAATTTTCATCATCGGCAATGGCAATCAGGGACCAGCGGTAACTGGGCAGCGAATCCGGCAATTGGATTTGCCAGGACAAACGAACAGAATCGTCGGCGTCGATTTTCGGGACAGCAACAGTTGTCAGCAATCGATCATTGGTATTGAGCACTTTGTCCAACGATAAATAGATTCCCACCTGTGAAGTGTCCGCCCTTTTTGTGCCCACATTTCTCACAATAAAATCAGATTCCAGGATTTGGCTGAGCCCAAGCGTGTCAGGGATTTCCGGAACAGTGATTGTCAAATCCGCCCCCTGGCGCATGTAAATGAAACAATGAACGATGTTCAAATTCGCATGTCCGTTGCTGTAGCCGGGCCAGTCGTAGGTCACATTTTTGCCGTTGTAATTCATGTAACCCTGATTTTTGTTGCCATAGGGATCGTTGACTTTTACCGCGTGCTGTGCCGCAATTTCGCCGACGCCCAAAATATAATGCCCGGCGGTAGTGAGACTGTTTAAAATCACCACAGGAAACGCCGCTGTGATATTTTGACTGAATTTGCTAAAATTTGGCGACCAGTCCACGTCAGAGCCTACGCCGTGCTGACGGGCGTACTTTGCCATATTTCCCTTGGTGTCTGCCCAGTTATTTTGAATGATAAAACCATAGCCGCCGTAGCCGACATTTCCGTCCGGGTCATATCCGCCGACGTTGTAGGTATAGCCATTGAATGAGTAAATTTCGCAAATGTATCGTCCGTGCGAACTTTCGTGGGCGTAGGGATATGAGCAATTCACAGGCCACGCCGGTAAAATTTTATAATACTGCAATCCCATCAATGCCGTGGTTGCGCCGCACGCCCAGTGGCCGTTGAACCAATTGGGGACATCGTACACCTGATGAAAATAGGGCGCATTGAAGCCATTGGCAACCGGTGTGTCAGGTCGAGGTTGCGCGGAAAATTTTACCAACGGCAAATTTTTTGGGCTTTTTAAATCTGAAATCGGCACGATGCGCACACCGGCAGCTTCAACCGCGGACTTAAAATTTTCCAAAGTGGACAAAATAAGATGATTCCCGGATGCAATTGCCAAACGCCGACTTTGCGAATGATAATTCATGAAAATCGCATCGCCGATAGCAATTCCTGAAATTTTTTTGGAATTTCGCCCCTGAAAATCGCTGAAAATTAACGCCGTTTTTTCTAATTGAAATCGATCGCCCCAGAGATAGCGCACAA